>NZ_VAUV01000006.1:300000-385024 GCF_005780165.1 Phragmitibacter flavus
CATCGTCAGGGATTGAAGATTTCCTGCATCGAAGAAATCGCCCACAACAAGCAGTGGATCACCAAAGCGGATCTGCTGGCGGCGGCGGACAAATTCGGCAAGACCGAGTATGGAGATTACTTGCGCAAACTGGCGCAATACGATCACACCACCGCCTCCCACGGACCGATTTACTGACCGAATTTTGGATTCGATCCAAGTCTGACAGACTTATCACCAATCAGGCATTGCTTAGGACGACATCCTTTCGTTAGCATGGACTGACTGGATTGATCATTCGTCATCCCCGGTCTCACCCATCTTGTTCCGTGTCATGAAACCTTTTGCTGAATCTGCACAACGTCTTGAGAAGGATTTCACGGCCGGCGGGATCCTGGATCTCTCGGAAAAACCCCGCGGCAGCACGGGCGATGAGGATCTGGATGATCAATTGCGCGATCTGGCCTCCACCTGGACGGAAGACCCGCGCAAGCGTGATCTGATTGCAGGCTTGTTGATGACCAGTCTGAAAATTGGTCGCGATGGACTCGGCATGGCGGACCTGAAGCTGATGCACCGCGCGCTGCGTGAAATGCGTTACGCGGCCAAGGTGTTTCATCCTTACCGGCATGTGCGCAAGATCACCGTGTTTGGTTCCGCCCGCACGCCCCAGGATCATCCAGCATCGATGGCCGCGCGGCAGTTTTCCCAACGCATGGTGGAGGAGGGATTCATGGTCATCACCGGCGCCGGTGAAGGCATCATGGGTGCCGCACAACTGGGTGCAGGGCGGGAAAAAAGTTTTGGACTCAACATCAAGCTGCCCTTTGAACAGTCGGCCAATCATACCATCGTGGGTGATGAGAAGCTGATCACCTTCAATTACTTTTTCACCCGCAAGCTCTCGTTTGTGAAAGAGGCGGATGCGTTCGCGATGTTCCCGGGCGGGTTTGGAACCATGGACGAGCTGTTTGAAAGCATCACGCTGATCCAGACCGGCAAGGCCAACATTCTGCCCGTAGTGTTGGTCGATGTGCCCGGCGGCACTTACTGGCAGTCCTTCCTCAGTTTTCTCAACGAGCATCTTCTGGCTCACGGGTTGATCTCTCCGGAAGATCCTGGTCTGATGCGCATCACGGATGACATCGAAGAAGCGGTGCGCGAGATCACCCATTTTTATCACACCTTCCATTCCTACCGGCTGGTGAAGGAAAAAACGGTGTTCCGTTTGAAGCATCCTTTGACGCCCGACGCACTGGAGAAACTCAATCACGATTTTGCCGATCTTCTCAAGTCAGGCAAGTTTGAGCAGGGAGCCGCCCTGCCGGATGAAGCCAACGAACCCGGCCTCGCCCACCTTCCGCGCCTCATCGCCACGTTGCGACGCGCCAACTATGGACGCTGGCGCGTGTTGATTGATGCGATCAATGACGCCGAAGTGTGGCCGAAAAAGCCTTGAGTTCGCAGCAAGCGACATCATCAGGAGGCTGATCAGCATCGGCGACCGTCGGCGCCAACGTGGAAATCATCCGACTGGACCTGCGGAGTGAAACCGCGGTTTTTTCCAAAGATGGCAGTTCACTCACGTATTGCCTTGCAGCCATCCTTGTTTTTTGTTGGGATGCCACATTCGATACCAGATATCAAAGAGAAGTTCCGACCCGTATGTCCAGCCCCAGTCAACCCACCACCACCGGGTCGCCTCCGCAAGAGCAGGACGACGTCGCCGCCATCAACGAACTCCGCACCGTCTACGGCCGACTCACGGCTGAACTCGGCAAGATCATCGTCGGCCAGCAGCAGGTCATTGAGCAGCTCGCCATCTGCCTCTTCGCCCGCGGCCACGCCCTGCTCATGGGTGTTCCCGGTCTCGCCAAAACGTTGCTCATCAGCCGCTTGGCCGAAACGTTGTCCCTCAGTTTTAGCCGCATCCAGTTCACGCCCGACCTGATGCCCATGGACATCACCGGCACCGACATCCTCCAGGAACTCCCCGGTGGAAAACGCGCCTTCGAATTCGCCAAAGGACCCGTCTTCGCCAACATCGTGCTGGCCGACGAAATCAACCGCGCCCCCGCCAAAACCCAGGCCGCGATGCTCGAAGCCATGCAGGAACACCGCGTCACCGTCGCCGGCCGCACCTACACCCTCGACTCCCCCTTCTTTGTCCTCGCCACCCAAAACCCCATCGAACAGGAAGGCACCTATCCATTGCCCGAAGCCCAGCTCGACCGCTTCATGTTCATGATCGGCGTCGGTTACCCCAGTCGCGAAGAAGAACTCGCCATCGCCCGCAGCACCACCGGAGCCACCCTGCCCCAGCTCAACCACATCCTCGACGGCGAAAAAGTCCTCTTTTTCCAGAACCTCGTCCGTCGCGTTCCCGTGCCCGACCATATCTATGAATTCGCCGTCGATCTCGTCCGTCGCACCCGACCCAACGAACCCGAAGCCCCCGCTTGGTTGAAACCCCTGGTCGGCTGGGGTGCCGGACCTCGTGCCGTGCAGTATCTGATCTTGGGAGCCAAAGCCCGCGCCGCCCTGCACGGCAGTTATATCGTCCGACACGAAGACATCATTGCCGTCGCCGATCCCGTCTTGCGTCATCGCGTCATGACCACCTTCACCGCCGAGTCCGAGGGCGTTTCCAGCCAGGACGTCACCCGCCGTCTGGTCAGTGAACTTGAGAAGTCTTAAAAGTAACCTTCTGCCAATCCTCCTCTTCCTCTTACTCCTCCTCCTACTCCCCACACCAAACCCCCAACAACTCGAATGCCCCCCAAATTCGATCACGAAAAACTCAAGGTCTACCAATTCGAACTCCACTTCATCACCTGGCTCACCCAACTCCTCGCCGAACTCAAACAATCCCACCCACGCGGCATGACCACCATCATCGACCAACTCGACCGCGCCAGCCTTTCCGTCCTCCTGAACACCGCCGAAGGAAACGGTCGACGAGCGACTCAACAACGCATCCGCTTCTTGGACGACGCCCGCGGTTCAGCCACCGAATGCGCCGCGTGTCTCGATGCTCTCGTCGCAAAAAGTCTAACATCCCCACCCCGCATCGACAGCGGCAAAGATCTCCTCATCAGCATCGTCTCCATGCTCACCAAACTGATCGAACTCTTCGAAGGTAAATTAGACAAACCACTACCCTCAAAACCCCTTGGTTCCACAGACGGGGAGTAGGAGGAGGAGGAAGAGTAGGAGGAAGATCCAACCATGACTAACCCCACCCGCCAATTCCTCAATCCCGCACTCCTCGCCCGTCTCCGTGCCCTACCCCTCCACGCCCGCACGGCCATGATCGGCAGCGTCTCCGGCAAACACCGGTCCCCCGTCAAAGGCTCCTCCCTCGAATTCGCCCAATACCGCAAATACGTCCCCGGCGACGACACCCGCCGCCTCGACTGGCGCACCTGGGGCCGCACCGACCGCTTCTACATCAAAGAATTCGAAGCCGACACCAACCTCCGCCTCAACCTCATCCTTGATGCCAGCGGCAGCATGAACTTCGGCCCCCCCGGCCACACCCGGCTCGACTATGCCCGCCAGCTCGCCGGCTCCCTCGCCTGGCTCGCCGCCCGTCAAGGCGACGCCGTCGGACTCTGGACCGTCCATCCCGACACCACCCACGAAATCCCCTGCAAACGCGGCCCCACCCACCTTGGTCTCGTCCTCGACCGCATCGGTGAAACCCAGGCCAGCGGCGAAACCCGACTCATCCCCGCCCTTCACGAAGCCGCCGAAAAAGTCCGCCAACGCTCCCTCACCGTCATCCTATCCGACCTCTTCATCCCCCCCGCCGAACTCAAACCCGCCCTCCAGCACCTGCGCTTCCGCAATCACGACACCGTCATCCTCCATCTCCTCGACCAGGCCGAACTCGACTTCAACATCGACCGCCCCGCCCGTTTCGTCGACATGGAAGGCACCGAACACGTGCTCGCCGACCCCTCCCTCGTCACCCGCCAATACCGCGAAGCCATTGCCCAATACCTCAGCGAACTCGACACCATCGTCCGCGACACCGGCATCGACTACCACCGCATCAAACTCCACGAAAACCCCGAAGAAGTCCTCGCCCGCTTCCTCCTCAACCGCACCCCCAAGAGAGGAGCCCGCTCATGACCTCTCTAGTCCCCCCGACGTCTCGTCGGTCAGAAAACCATGGAGCGCCGACGTATCGTCGGCATAGACTCCCCCCCATCGGACCACCGACGTTTCGTCGGCCATCAGCCCAGACCACGAAGTTTCACTTCGCCCCATCAACCCAGGCCCCAAAGCCAACCCGTCACCAAGGAGCCCGATCATGAACGACCAACAAATTGATCGCCTGGCAACCTCCATCACTTTCGGTGTCAAAAACGCTCTCAACGCCTTCTTCATCCTCCCACTCATCGCTCTGGGAATTTACTTCCTGCACACTGCCCAGCAGTTCTCCAAACCAGCCGATCAATCGCCTTTCGAGGTCAGTGCTATCATCTATCTGTCCGGAGCCCTCTGGTGCTCCATCCTGCTGTATCAACGCAGGAAACTCCATCGCGGAATTTTCTCTGAACTCCTTCTCATCCTCTTCCTCTCGTCAGCATTTTATCACTGGCTCCAGCCAGCCGAAAACCAACCGCAGCAAAACATCCGCATCGCCTACCTGCTCATCACCATCGGCCTGCTTCTCGGCGTTCTTAGAGAATGGTGGCAGCACGGTAAAGCCAAAGAAACCCCCACCCAAGGAGGCCCCCCATGACCTTTCTCCAACCTCTCCTCCTCTGGGCCCTCCCCCTTGCCGCGCTGCCCATCCTCATCCACCTCATCCATCTCCATCGCCGCCGCACCATCCCGTGGGCCGCGATGATGTTCCTCTTCGCCGCCCAGAAGATGAACAAAGGCTTCACCCGCCTGCGTCAGTGGCTCATCCTCGCCCTGCGCACGCTCGCCGTTCTCGCGCTTCTTTTCATGATCGCCCGCCCCCTCGCCGGTGGCTGGCTCGGCCTCACCGGCGGCAGTCCCGATACCGTCCTCATCCTGCTCGACCGCTCCGCCAGCATGGAACAAATCAACCCCCTCACCGGCAGCAGCAAACGCCACACCGGCCTGCAAAAACTTGCCGCCGCCATGCAGGAAACCTATCGCGACCGCTCCCAACTCATCCTCATCGACAGCGCCACCCTCACTCCCATCCCCCTCACCAAAGCCGCCCAACTTCCCGATCTCCCCCAAACCGCCGCCACCAGCACCACCGCCGACCTCCCCTCCCTCCTCCAGGCCGCCCTCGACCACATCACCACCAACCAAACCGGCCGCACCGACCTCTGGATTCTCTCCGACCTGCAATCGTCCGACTGGGACCCGTCCAGCGGCCGATGGGAAAACCTCCGAACCGCCTTCGCCACCCTCCCCGGCCTCCGCTTCCACCTTCTCGCTTATCCCCAACCCGCCCAAAACAACCTCTCCATCACCCTCGAAAACCTCACCCGACGCCAGTCCACCGACAAAGCCGAACTCCTTCTCGACCTCCGCATCGCCCGCCACGACACCTCCACCAACCTCAACCCTATCGAACTCCCCCTCCGCTTCGTCATCAACGGCACCGCCACCACCACCACCGTCACCCTCAAAGAACAACAACGCGAACTCCTCCTCCAGGGCCACAACATCCCCCTCGACCAGCAAACCACCCGCGGCTGGGGCCGCATTGAACTCCCCAACGACACCCAACCCGCCGACAACATCGCTCATTTCGCCTTCGACCAGCCCCCCGTTCTCCATTCCGTCATCATCACCGACACCCCCGAAGAAACCGCCCCACTCCAGGCCATCCTCACCGCTCCCGCCGATCCCCTCCGCCGCTACAGCGCCCAAACTTTTCCCTCCACCCGCAGCGCCGAAATCGACTGGGAAACCACCGCCCTCATCGTCTGGCAATCCCCCCTCCCCGCCGCTGACACCCTCATCGCCAAACAACTCCAAAACCACCTCGCCGCCGGTCACACTCTCCTCTTCCTCCCTCCGGAATCAGAAATCGAAACCAGCACCACTCCATTCCTCAACCTCACCTGGGGCCCCTGGCAAACCTCTCCCACCCATCAAACCCAATCCGTCGAATGGTGGCGCACCGACACCGGCCCACTGGCAAACACCCGCGACGGCAAAGCCCTCCCGCTCGGCGAACTCGAAATCCTCCGCCATCGACAGCTCCTCGGCGAATCCGCCACCCCCTTTGCCCGCCTCGCCAACCAGCACCCTCTCCTCCTCCGCGCCAACACCGATCAAACCCAAAATCACCACGCCTGGTTCCTCACCACCCTTCCCGGCTCTGGCAGTTCCACCCTCGCCCGCGATGGGGTCAACCTCTTCGCCCTCCTTCACCGACTCCTCAACGACGGCGCCCGCACCCTCGGCAAAACCCAGCAACGCATCGCCTCCCTCACCGCCCTTGGCGACGAACCCCTCACCCCCTGGACCCCTCTCTCACCCACCATCCCCATCACCCCACCCTACGCGATTCACGACGGCATTTACACCTCCACCGACCGCCTCATCGCCCTCAACCGACCTCCCGCCGAAGACCACTACACGCCCCTTCCCAACTCCACCCTCGACGAACTCTTCAAAGACCTCGACCACCGCCGCATCGAAGACAACCTCGAAAACCAGAGCAGCCTCACCAGCGAAATCTGGCGCACCCTTCTTTTCGTCATGGCCCTCTTCCTCATCGCCGAAGCCCTCCTCTGCCTCCCTCAAAAAGAAAAAGCCACCAAACCCATCCCCGCGTAACGAGCACTCTCACTGCCCACTGCCCACCTCCGACTTCCGACTTCCGACTTCCGACTTCCGACTTCCGACTTCCGACTTCCGACTTCCCACTTCCCACTTCCCACTTCCCACTTTGAAATCCTCCCTCGTCTTCCATCCCACCCCGCTGTCCCTCACAGCGGGCATCGGACTGGTCGTCGTCATCGCCCTCCTCAGCTACCTCGGCTGGAAACGCTCCAACTACAAACGCACCACCGGCTGGCTCGAACTCCTCCGCTTCGGCATCGCCACCGGCATCGCCCTCACCCTCAACCAGCCCGAGTGGCACCAAACCTTCACCCCCGACACCAAACCCGTGCTCGCCATCCTTTGGGACAACTCCCGCAGCATGGAAACCCGCGACGTCATCGACCCCGCCACTCCCGCTTCCGAACCCCGCTCCCGCGCCGAAACCCTCCCTCCCCTCATCGACCCCAATCTCTGGCAGCCCCTCGCCAAACGCCTCAACATCCTCATCGGCCCCTTCTCCTCCGCCCAAACTCCCCCCGAAGAAGGCACCGACATCAATGCCGCCCTCCAGTCCCTCCTCGAACAACAACCCAACCTCGCCGCCGTCCTCCTTCTCTCCGACGGCGACTGGAACACCGGCACCCCACCCGCCCAGGCCGCCACCCGCCTGCGCATGCGCGACACCCCCCTCTTCACCGTCCCCATTGGCTCCGACACCAAACTTCCCGACCTCGAACTCACCGCCTTCGATGTCCCCACCTTCGCCATCGCCGGCAAACCCCTGCGCATCCCCTTCACCATCACCAGCTCACTCCCGCGCGACGAAACCCTCACCGTTGAACTCAAAACCCCCGGCGGCGAAATCATCAGCAAGACCCTCACCCTCCCCGCCATGGCCACCCACCAGGACAGCATCGCCTGGCGACCTGCCGATCCCGGCGAAACCACTCTCACCCTCACCCTTCCGAAAACCGGGGCCGAACGTTACCTCGAAAACAACACCCTCAGCGCCCCCCTCACCATCCGCAAAGAACAGCTCCGCGTCCTCCTCGTTGAAACCTATCCCCGCTGGGAATACCGCTACCTCCGCAACGCCCTCGACCGCGACCCCGGCATCGATGTCCACTGCCTCCTTCTCCATCCCGGCCTCGGCAAACCCGCCACCGGAAACGGCTACCTCCCCGCCTTTCCCAAAGACGACCAGCTCGCCCAATATGACGTCATCTTCCTCGGCGACATCGGCCTCACCCCCGGTCAACTCACCCAGGAAAACGTCGTCGCCCTGCAAAAACTCATTCGCGACCAGGCCACCGGACTCGTCTTCCTCCCCGGTATCCACGGCCATCAGCTTACCCTCGCCAACACCCCCCTCGCCGACCTCCTCCCCATCCAGTGGGACGAAACCCAACCCCGCGGTTGGGGCTCCACCACCCCCGGCAAAATCGTCCTCACCGAAACCGGCGCCCAATCCCTCCTCACCAAACTCGGCGACACCGACGAGCTGAGCACCTCCGTCTGGGCCACCCTCCCCGGCTTCCAATGGCACGCCCCCGCCCTCCGCGCCAAAGCTGGCAGTGAAGTCCTCGCCACCCACGGCAGCGAATCCAACCGCTTCGGCCGCATCCCCCTCATCGTCACCAAAACCTACGGCGCCGGCAAAATCCTCTACATGGGAGCCGACGGAGCCTGGCGCTGGCGACGCGGCGTCGAAGACCGCCACCACTACCGCTTCTGGGGCCAGGTCGTCCGCTGGATGGCCTACCAACGCAACATGGCCGGCGGCGACCGCATCCGCCTCTTCTACACCCCCGACCGACCAAAAACCGGCGACACCCTCACCCTCAACGCCAACGTCATGACCCTCAGCGGCGAACCCCAGCGCGACGGTGCCGTCATCGCTCAGATCGCCACCCCCACCGGCAAGACCAGCAGCATCCGCCTCACCCCCGCCGGCGACGAAGCCTGGGGACTCTTCACCGCCACCTTCACCCCCACCGAACCCGGCGAACATCAAATCAACCTCACCAGTCCCAGCGCCAACGCCAGTCTCGAAACCAAACTCTCCGTCCAGGGCAGCACCCGTGAAAAACTCGGTCAGCCCATCAAAAAAGAACTTCTTCGCGAACTCGCCCAAATCACCCGCGGCCAGCTTCTCGAAACCACCGACCCCACCGCCCTCCTCGCCACCCTCACCAACCTCCCCGAACCCCAACCCACCGAGCGACGTATTCCTCTCTGGGCACACCCCGTTTGGGCTGGTATATTGCTCACATTAATGGCCCTTTTCTGGATCGGCCGCAAAGCCACCGGCGCTTTTTGAAAATTTAATTCTCAATTGCTGCAAATATTGAATCGACGGAACTCAATCAAGCCCGCCAAAACTATGAGCTACTACACCAATTTCGTTAAAGACTTTCCCAGTCGATGCCTAGACTTACTAAAGTTTGAAATGGAGGCAAAGAACAAAAATCTTGAGGTTACGTTGCTTCTTGTGGTCGCCGGACAAGCGATCTTCATGCCTTACGAGAGGCTGGATTTAAACAACTCAAAAAACAAGCACCCCTCAAAAGACTTCGAAAAATTTGAAACCGCGAGGTCTGATCTTCAAAAGGAGTTAGCTAAAAAATGCAAAGACTCCAGGCTATTTAAAGATGAAAATGGATCCTACAATTCCCATGCTTGGATCTACAAAGAATGTGCACCGGATCAAGTGAACCATGAAGCCGTCCCTGGTATGAGGCCAGTCGAAGATAAGCTTGCCCTCACGATTGTTAAAATCCTTCGAAACGCACTTGCGCATGGCAATCTTCGAACGAACGGAAATCCCATCGATCGCTTGGTTTTCTTGTCCGGTATATACGAGTCTCCGAACTATAATCGCCTGGAATGCACTCCAGATAGCTTGCGATGCTTTCTGAAAAATTGGGCGACGATGCTGAAAAAATTAAAAATTGATCATGCAACCATCATCGAAGGTCAATTCGGATCAGAGCTTCTCGAATCAGATGCCGCCTAAACTAGCATTTTATCCCTGCTGCGCAACCGATATCGAGGAACCGCGACATCTGCTATCCGGAATTGTAGATGAAATAATTTTCTGTGATATTCGGGAATACGAATCTTGGGAACCACTCGCAACTAGCCCAAATCTCCCTCAAGCTCGTTTTGTTATCATGGATGTTCGAAACGATCTATCACTCCTACCGCAGATTGATGTTTTCTTCTATCGTCGTGATTCTAATGGCGAGGGAGGCAGTGGTGTTTTCCTTCTATCTAAAACCTATCTAGATAAAATTATGAGGCGCATGAACCCTTCTGGAGGACTTCTTATTACCGATGGATCCAACCGAGGAAATGGAATTTATAAGAAAATGCTACGCGCTGGGGGATACACTAATCAGGCTTGGGGCAAGCACTTCCAGCTTTCACCTCATCAAGATCATTTCGAAGTTCACGGTCTAAAGAAAATTGAAATCTCGCCAGCAGAGCCAACCCGCTAAATCTCAAATCTCAACCCGCCATGACCACTCCTCTCCCACCCATCCTTGAGGAAAAACTCGCCGCCTTCCGTCGGCGCGTGTGGCTCATCAAACTCACCGAAGGTCTTCTCGCCGGACTCTTCGGTCTCGCCCTCTCCTACCTGCTCGTCTTCGTCCTCGACCGCTTCTTCGAAACCCCCACCAGCGTCCGACTCGCCATCCTCCTCACTGGCACCTCCGTGCTCGCCCTCGGCCTCCCACTCAAATGGCACCGCTGGGTCTGGCGTCAGCGCAAACTCGAAGATGCCGCCCGACTCATCCGTAAAAAATTCCCCCGACTCGGCGACCAGCTCCTCGGTCTCGTCGAACTCGCCCATCTCGAAAGCGGCCAAGGCGGACGCAGCGAAACCCTCGTGCGCGCCGCCATGCAGCAAACCGCCGAAGCCGTCAAAGATCGCGACTTCACCGAAGCCGTCCCCCACGCCCGCCATCGACCCTGGGCCTTCGCCTGCACCGCCCTGCTCGCCATCGCCATCGCCGCCCTCATCCTCGTCCCCGATGCCGCCCGCAACGCCCTCGCCCGCTGGCTCACCCCCTGGCAAAACATCGAACGATACACTTTTGCCCGCGTCGAAAAACTCCCCTCCACCCTCGTTGTCCCCATCGCCGAGAACTTCGACCTCAACATCCAGCTCGCCGCCAACACCCAGTGGACCCCCCAAAGCGCCAACGCCCGCATTCCCAATCAACCGACGCTAACCGCCGGACTCGACCCCAAAAAAACCTACCCCTTCACCTTCCCCGCCCAGAAAGCCGACACCACCCTTTCCCTCCGACTCGGCGACATCCGTCAAACTCTGCAACTCCATCCCCGTCCCCGACCCGAACTCACCCATCTCACCGCCCATCTCCGTCTCCCTTCCTACCTCCAATACAAAACCGAACCCCAGCAAGAAATCCACAGCGGCACCTTCACCCTCCTGCGCGGCACCGAAGCCGCCATCGAAGCCACCGCCAGTCGCGACCTCGCCCACGCCGAGATGGACGGCCAGATCCAAACCGTCAAAGCCGCCACCATCCGCACCTCCTACCGACAGATCGAAAACCCCACCCAGCACCAGCTCACTTGGCGCGACCAGCACGGCCTCACCCCCCGCGAACCCCTCACCCTCACTCTCAATCCCACCGAGGACCAGCCCCCCAAAGTCAACGCCCGTCGCGACAGCAACGAACAAGTCATCCTCGAGACCGAAACCATCACCCTCGACCTCAACATCAACGACGACTACGGCGTCCGCGAAGCCGGCCTCGAATGGCAGGGACTCTCCCCTGCGCCCGACGGCAAAACCCTCACCGGCAGCAAAATCACCGGCGGCGGCAATCCCGAAGCCCGCCAGTTCGAAACCCGCGCCACCTTCAGCCCCGCCCGTGACAAGGTCCCCCCTCAAACCATCGAACTCCGTGCCTGGGCCACCGACTACCTTCCGGACCGACCCCGCACCCGCTCCACCCCCTTCCTTCTTCACATCCTCAATCCCACCGACCACGCCCTCTGGCTCACCGACCAGTTCTCCCGCTGGCTGCAGGTCGCCCGTGAAAGCTACGACCGTGAACAGCAGCTCCACGAAACCAACCGCGAACTCCGCGCCCTCTCTCCCTCCGAACTCGACCGACCCGAAAACCGTCGTCGCGCCCAGCAACAAGCTGCCGCCGAAACCGCCAACGCCAACCGTCTCGACCAGCTCACCGATTCCGGTCGCGACCTCGTCAAACAAGCCACCCGCAATCCCGAGTTCGATGGCGCTCGTCTCGAAAGCCTCGCAACCCTGCTAAAAAGTCTCGACAGCATCGCCGAAACCCGCATGCCCAGCGTCGCCGACCTCCTCAAACAAAGCAGCACTGCCCCCACAAAACCATCCTCCTCTTCCTCTTCCTCCCCACCCAAACCTTCGCCAACGGATTCAGCCACCAAGCCAGATTCATCATCCGCCCCCACCGACCCCAATTCTCCCCAATCACCCTCCCCCGTAAAATCGTCCTCGTCCTCGCTCTCCTCCTCGTCCCCGAAAAACGATCCGCAAACACCCCAATCCCCCTCCAAACCCAGCGATCCCGACACCCAATCAAGCCCCTCTCCGTCACCCACCCCTCCCCAACCTCCCTCCCCATCTCTCCCCCCCGACAAACTCGCCTCCCATACCCAAACTCCCCCACCCCCAACTCCCCCTTCCCCACCCAAACCCCCAACCCCCCCCAAATTCTCCCTCCCGAAAACCACCCTTGGTGCCGCCCCTGGCGACGCTCCGCCTCCTCCGCCCGAGTCCCCCGCCCAACGCGCCATGGAGAACGCCGTGACCGAACAAAAAGACCTCCTCGAAGAATTTGCCAAAGTCACCGACCAGCTCAGCGAAATCCTTTCCAGCCTCGAAGCCAGCACCTTCGTCAAACGCCTCAAGGCCGCCTCCAAAAAACAGCTCACCATCTCCACCGACCTCAATCAAAAGACCCTCACCGCCTTCGGTCTCACCACCAATCCCACCCCCGCCAACGCCACGCCCATCGTCACCCGCCAGAAAACCGAAGCCGAAACCGTCCGCATCATCCAGTCCGACCTCGAAGCCTTCCAGCAACGCAAACCCGACCTCCACTTCCGCAAAGTCCTCGACCAGATGCGCGAAACCGAAATCGTCCGCGCCCTCAGCCAGACCCCCGAACGCACCGAAAAAAACCTCAGCGGACAATCCATTGTCAGTGCCGAGCACTGGGCCGACATCCTCGACCGCTGGGCCGAAGAAATGGTCGCCGCCAGCAATTGCTCCAACTGCTCCGCCGCCAGCGGACCCAGCCTCCCCCCCGAAATCGTCCTCAAAGTCATGCAAGCCCTGCGCGACGAAATGAACCTGCGCGACGAAACCCGCGAACTCGACACCGCCAAATCCGCCCTCTCCGCCGAGCTGTATGTTCAGAGTGCCGCCCAGCTCACCAAAAAACAACAGGCCATCCGCGACCTTACCCACAGCGCCATCGACGACATCAACGCCCTCCCCCGCGCCAAACAGAACTTCGAAAAAGAACTCGCCCTGCTCACCCGCGTCACCTTCGTCATGACCGAAGCCCGCGACCTCCTCGCCAAACCCGACACCGGCGCCCCCACCGTCGCTGCCGAAACCGAAGCCATCGAACTCCTCCTTCAAGCCCAACGCCAACCTCCCGGCGGCGGTGGCGGCGGAGGTGGCGATCCCGGCGGCGGCGGCACCGCCCAAAGCGCCTCCGCCACCGCCCTCAGCGAACTCGGCCCCGGCTCCGACGCCAAAGCCCAACCCGTCCAACGCGAGGTCAAACAATCCACCGGCAAAGCGGGCCGCGAGTTCCCCGAAGAATTCAAGAACGGCCTCGATACCTACTTCAACACTCTCGAGTCCAGCCCCGAAGCCGACGCCCAAGCCCCATGAAAGCCGTCCTTTTTCTCCCTTTCATCTTGTTCCTCAGCACCGCTTCTGCCAGCGAAGTGCCAGTTCCCGAAACCCCACCCTCGACTCAAACTCCCCCGCGCAACCTCACCCACACCCGCGTCGAGCGACGCACCATGCCGCTCAGCCCAGAACTCGAGAAAAAAATCGCTGAACTCGCCGACCGCTGTCTCCCCGAGCAAAAAAATCTGGTCGAACAGCACATGCAGGAGCTTATCCAGCGCATCGATGAAACCGTCCAGCTCACCCCCGACCAAAAAACCTCCCTCGAAAAATCGGCCACCACCGCCATCGAGCAATACCTCCCCGTTTGGAAAACCGCCTTTATCGGCCCCCTTCGCCTGATCCACGACAGCCTCACCCCCGTCTCACTCAAGGCATCCTCCGGCTGGTCGCCGCAACATCTGGTCAACGTCAATCCCGTTCCCGACCCACCGCTCCCCGATCAGTCCGACCACTGGAACACAGCACTCGCCGCCGTCCTCAGCCCCGAAGCCCTCGCCCGATGGAAGCAAACCGTCGAAAAAAATCGCGCTGCCAACGAAGAAACCCTTCAAAACCACCTCAAACCCAAATTCGAAAAAGTCCGCGAGTCCATGCAGGAAACCCTGCATCCGCTCATCGTGGAGATCAATTCCCTCACCCAAGCCCCGATCGAAAAAATTGACCAGCTCGAAAAACTCTCCAACCGCCTCGTCGACTCCTTTTCCAACGCCATGTTCGCCGACATCACCGCTCTGCAGCGCAACATTCCCTCCCCAACCCGCAAATCTCACGCCAAACAGGGCGGCCTCAACACCACCCTCATCTTCCCGTCCATCGCCCTCCAGAACGAATTTGAAACCGGTGCCGCCGCCATCCTTAGTCCGCAGGAACTCGCCACCTGGCGGACGGGTGCCAAGGAACGCGACGAAAAACTCCGCCGCGAACTCGTCGAAAACACCAAACCCCTCGCCGGGCAATACCGCGAATCCTTCCAGCAGCAATTTCAGTTGGAAGTGGCCAACATCGTCGCCACCCTCGACTTCCCCGACGACCGCAAAAAACTGCTGGAGAAAGCCGGCGATGACGCCCTCAACGACTATTTTGAAGACTGGCAGAAGGCTCTCGTCACCCACCTGCTCACCCTCCCCGAAGCCCAGCGCGAAGAGGTTCTCGGTGGCAGCCGCGGCTTTTCGCTCGGCATGGAATCCGAAAACCAGCCCCGCAAACACCCCGCCTGGGAACAGCGCAAAAACCTCGTCCTCACTCCCGAAGAAACCCAACGCTGGAAAACCTCCCTCGAAGAACGCCGCCAGCGCATCTGCGACGCCTACGCCCATCTTTTCATTGCCGAAATCGACAAACAAGTCGCCCTCAGCAGCGCCCAGCGCGCCCCCCTCTTTCCCATCACCCAAAAGCTCGTCAGCAAACAGCTCGAACAATTCAACTTCGACTACACCACCCCCACCCATTTCCACCAAACCTACTTCCTCAACATGACCGAAACCGAGGACGGCAAGGAACTCGCCACCGTCCTCACCCCGCGTCAATGGGAACACTGGAAAAGCCTGCGCGAACGTCAGCGCCAGCAGCCCCCCAAACCCAGCGAAGATCTCGCCGGACTCGACCCCGAAATCATCATTGCCCGCCACCTCCATCACCTCGATCAACGCGAGCGAGCCCAGCGCCTCAGCCAGATGCAAATGCACACCGACGAAGCCACCCGCATCGCCACCCTTTCCGAAAAAGCCGCCGCCCACCTCAACACCGCCGCCAAGGGAGCCGTGGAATCCACCATGGATTTCTGGCGCAAAAGCATGGCCAACTACATGCGCCAGCAAACCCGCCAGACCACCCCCGAAGCGCTCCAGCAGCGCCTCAACGGGCTCGGCTCCATGCGCTTCTCCAACAACGAACCCCAGGCCGAAGATCATCCCATCTGGAAAACCGCCGTCGTCCAGATCCTTCCCGAAGACCGCCGTCAAACCTGGAAAGATGAGCAGTCCGCCAGAGCCCGCTACCTCAACGAAGCCATCGCCACCAACGTCCTCGCCCAGCTCAACCAGCAGTCTCCCATCTCCACCGACCACGCCGAAACCCTCAAACCTCACATCATTGAAGTCCTCACCGACCACTCGCACGAATTCCTCGGCTGGTTCTCCGACGGCTGGTATTACAGCCCCCATCAAGTCCTCACCCCCATCTGCGGCGTCCCAGAAGACGTGCTCAAAACCACTTTCACCGAAAAACGTCTCACCACCCTTCGTGAAACCGTCCTCGCCCAAGGCCAGTCCTACTGGGACAGCATCAAACAACAACGCGAACAACGCCTGAAAAACGAAGAGCGCCGCCGCAAAGCGAAAAAGTAATCGTCATGTCTCCGCGTCTCCCCTCAAAAGTGACACAGGCTTGCAGCCTGTGGGTGAGACAGGCATTCTGCCTGTCGTCCCGAACGTCTCCACGCCCCCAACCTCCCCCAATCCATCGAGGACGAGTTCGAGTAGGAGGACGAGGACGATTCCTGCAAACCACCCTCCTCATCTTTCTCACCCTCACCTGTTTTTGCAATGTTAACGCCCAAGACCCCGCCCTCCGCTTCGGCACCCCCATCCCCCCCGAAGTCGACCGCATCTACGAAAACGGACTCGCCTGGCTCGCCGCCAGCCAAACCCCCGAAGGCAGCTGGCAGGACGACCAGAACGGCGGCGGCGTCGACGGCATTTGCCTGATGGCCTTCCTCGCCAGCGGCGAAGACCCCAACTTCGGCCGACACGCCAACCACATCCGCCGCGCCCTGCGCGCCATCATCCAAAGCCAGGACGGCACCACCGGCTACATCCCCAACAGCATGTATCACCACGGCTTCGCCACCCTCGCCCTCGCCGAAGCCTATGGAGCCGTGGACGAAACCCTCCTCTGGCAGGGCGTCACCGATCCCACCAAAAAACGTTCCATCGCCGCCGCCCTCGACCTCGCCGTGCGTTGCGCCTCCACCTCCCAGATGAAAAACCGTTTCGGCGGCTGGCGCTACAATCCCGACGACACCGACGCCGACACCTCCGTCACCGGTGCCGTGCTCATGGGACTTCTCGCCGCCCGCAATGCCGGCATGGAGGTCCCTGATGAGTCCATCAACGGTGCCGTCGAATACATCCGCCGCAGCACCGGCAAAGACGGCTCTGTCGCCTACTCCGGCGGCATCGGCGGAGGCGGGGGCAGCATCAACCTCAGCGCCATCGCCGCCCTCATCGCCACCGTTTCGAAACAAAAAGACGACGAAAAATACCCCGCCACCGTCAAGCGCATTGTCGACGAAATGGCCGGCGACGAAACCCATTATCCCGAATACTTCCGCTACTACATGGCCCAGGCCCTGTTCCAGACCGATTACGAAGCCTGGCAAAAATGGAACAACGCCATCGCCCGCAAACTCAGCACCCTCCAGCAATCCGACGGCGGTTTCGGCAGTTCCTATCAAACCGGCATGAACCTTCTCTCCCTTGCCCTCAACTATCGTTTCCTTCCCATCTACGAGCGTTAAAAATCGTCCTCGTCCTCGTTCTCCTACTCGTCCTCGAAACCGTTCCATGACTCCACGTCGACCCTCAAAAGTGACACAGGCTTGTAGCCTGTGGGTGAGACAGGCATTTTGCCTGTCCCGAACATCCCCACGCCCCCGACCTCCCTCAATCCATCGAGGACGAGTAGGAGAACGAGGACGAGTAGGAGAACGAGGACGAGGACGATTCTTCCACCTCACCCTCCTCATCCTCCTCACCCTCACCTGCCTTTCCAAACCCCTCCCCGCCATCGACGAACTCACCTGGAACAACGGAAGCACCCTCAAAGGCACCCTCACCTCCGCCGACAGCACCACCCTCCACTGGCACCCCACCGCCTTCCTCGAAGCCGCCCCTCTCCACCTCCACAGCATCCGCCGACTCAGCTTCGACGCCAACCCCACTCTCACCCAGCAACCCTGGGCCATCCATCTCCGCGACGGCAGCCGGCTCCACGCCGACATCACCGCCCTCGACGCCAACACCCTCACCATCAACAGCCCCGTCCACGGCACCGCCCAACTCCGTCGCAGCGAAGTCAGCCACCTCCAGCGCATGAACGGCGGCAGCCTCGTTCACGCCGGACCCTGCGGCAAAACCGGCTGGTTCGATGCCACCGAAATCCAAAACAAAGACGACCTCAAATCCCCCATCTGGCAAAGCGGTCCCGGCGGCACCCTCAACACCGGATCATGGAACAGCCGCGCCACCCTCAACACCCCACCTCCCGAAATTTGCGACCTGCAAATCCACCTAAGCTCCACCACCCGACCCGAATTTGCGCTCCTCATCGGCGATAAACCCTACGGTCGGCTTACCGTTGAAACCTGGGACGACGAACTCGTCCTCGTCTACCAAAACCACTTCACTCCCCTCCTTAAACTCGCCGACGACGACCGCCAGATCTCGCTGCGCATCATTTGGGACCGCAAAACCCACCGTTACGCCGCCTTCGCCTCCGACGGCACCCCTCTTTGCGAGTGGCAAACCAGCCAACCCCTTCAAGAAACCGACCCAGTCTCCGACGACTTCGCCCCCAATTTTGCCCAAACACGCGCCCGCGCCACCACCACCCCCATCTACACCGGCATCGTCCTCGTCAACAAAGGCCCCGATCTCACCCTCCAACAACTCCTCATCCGACGCGGCACCGGCGACGCCCCCGGCAAAATCGATCCCGGCAAACCCCACCTCATCCTCAACAACGGCAGCAACTTCCAGCATCCGGTCCTCACCATCCGCGATGGTCGAGTGTCTCTCGCAAACCAACAAACTCTCCCCCTCAGCGACATCGAGCATCTCCACCTCGATCTCCCGGATCTGCACATCGTTCCCGCCATCAACACCGAAGTCCGCCTCGCCGATGGAGCCCACCTCCGCGGCCGCCTTCAGAAAGCCGATGCCGAAACCCTTCACCTTCAAACCTCCTTCACCACCGAACCCCTTTCCATCCTCCGCAAACCGCTCACCGACATCCACTTCCTCGTCTCCCCACCTGAAAACAGTCCGCCCATCCCCACCCCCCAACAAACCGACCTCCTCACCTACGGCCCAGGCGAAAACGAACGCCTCCCCGGACACTTCAGCCCCTCCAATTCCGCCTCCCTCGAGTGGCTCCCCATCGGCGGCGTGCGACCCGTCAAACTCCTCCCCAGCTCCCAGCTTAAAATCACCCGCGCCCTCCCCGCCGACGGCAAATTTCCCCGCGCCCCCGCCTGGTTTCACCTCGACAGCGGCGACATCATCCCCGCCAGACTCACCTCCCTCGACAGCGACACCATCCACTTCGAAGCCCCACTGCTCGGCGTCCGCCAGCTCCCCGCCGTTCGCCTGCGTGCCGTCCAGTTCGCCGGACCCGAAGTCGACGCCGTCGGCTTCTCCGACCCACGCTGGCAGGTCGTTAAAGGCGATGCGGCCGGTGCTGTCATCAACAACAAAGACAACAGCCTCCTTCTCAAACCCGGCACCTCCTTCGGCCACCCCATCCTCATGCAGGGCAGCGAAGTCCGCCTCACCCTCAAACCCAGCGAAACCATCGCCACCCTCCGCCTTCGCCTCTACTGCGCCGGGGTCGACATCACCGCACCCCACCTCCGCATCGTCATCGCCCAATACCACGGCAACCAAATCTACGTCGGCCTCGAAGAACCCGAAGGCCAACTGCGCGAACAAGTCGGCACCAACGTCACCAGCGGCAAAGACACCCACTACCGCCTCGTTTTCCAATCCAACAACAACGAAGTCGAAGTCTTCGTCAACGATCTCTCCATCGGCAAGTTCTCCACCAATCAGACCCAGAACCGCAACCGCGTCCGTCGCGGCAACGCCGCCGTCGAAAGCGACCCCATCCCTCAATCCGGACTCGGTGTGGTGCTCGAATCCGCCAACCTCTGGGGCAACGGCGACGCCAACATCACCCTTCACAACTTTTCGGTCCAACCCGACCCCGCCAAACTCCACCTCCCCGTGGTTGATCCCACCACCCGCGCCCAGGCCCTCCTCATTCCCCGTCTTCAGCAGAACGCCCCACCCCATCATGTGTTGATTGCCAACAACGGCGACCTACTGCGCGGTCACCTCCAATCCGCCACCGCCAGCCATCTCGGCTTCCGCGTTGGCCTCGAAGAACACACCATCCCCCTCGACCGCGTCTCCGCCGCCGTCTGGCTGCAAAACCCGAGCCACGATGACGACCTCATCCGGTTCAGCACCATCTCCATTCCCAAAGGCGACGGCCAGCTCAAACACGCAGAAGAAATCCGCAAATCCGCCCTCAAAGGCGAAGACTTCGCCAAACTCGCCCTCAGCCACTCCAAAGACAGCAAAGCAGAAAACGACGGCGACTGGGGCGAACAAAAGCGCGGTGTCCTCCACTCCAGTCTCGCCACCATCGCCTTCTCACTCCAACCCGGTGCCATCAGCGAAATTATCGACATTGGTGATTTTCACATGATTCTCAAAAGCCATCCCTCCAACCCCAAACCCCGCCTCCTCGCACTCCCCCGCCCTCTCCCCAGTCCCGAACCCACCGTTGAATCCAAACCACCCACCCACCACCTCCACCTCCTCGACGGTTCGCAGTTCGCCATCACCGTCGATCAGTTTGCCAGCGACGCCATCATTGGCCACTCCGACCTCCTCGGCTCCTGCCGCATCCCCCTTAACCACCTCTACCAAATCCGCCTCTCCGCACCAGACGACTCACCCAACGAGGATTACTTCAACGACTGGAACATCGCCTACGCCACCGAACCCATCATCCCCGAAGCCGGAGCCCAAAACTCCCCCCTCATCGGCAAAACCGCCGACGCCTTCACCCTTCCCCTGCTCAGCGGCGGCGAATTCAAACTCGAAGAGCACCGCGGCAAAGTCATCGTCCTCGACTTCTGGGCCTCCTGGTGTGCCCCCTGCATCAAATCCCTCCCCGACATGATCACATTGATGTCAGCCCTCCCTCCCGAAAAAGCGCTCTTTATCGGCGTCAACCAGGGCGAACCTGCCGCGCACATCAGCACCTTCCTCAACCGCCGCCAGTGGCAATTTCCCGTTGCCCTCGACGAGCAGCAGCACATCGGCCAAAAATTCGGGGTTGAAGGCATTCCCCATACCGTCATCGTCGATGCCGAAGGGAAAATCGCCTGGGTCCAGACCGGCTACTCTCCCCAAACCGCCGAACAAGCCGCCCAAGTCATCGCCAAGCTTCTCTCCAAGTGAATATCCGTCGATCTGCCTAATCCCATTTGGGTGCCTGACATCAACGTCCTCTTCAGTCCAAAGCGCCAAAGGAGCGGCGCTATGTCAGCCTTGGGCAACGCCCAAGGTTGCGCGGGCAGGATTGTAGAGGGCTGAAAGCCCGCCCTATCTACGAAACGATCCGCAGCTTGCTTTGACGAATCGCGCTTCCGCCTTCGGCCAAATAGCGTGCAAATCCCCCTCTCCTGTGCCAACACTCTCATCTATTCTTCCGATGAGCCGTCACAACCTTGCCATCCGCACCGTGATCGCCAGCATGGCGGTCAACGCCTTGCTGGCGGCCATCAAATTCGTCACCGGCATCCTCGGCCATTCCTACGCCCTCGTCGCCGACGGCATCGAATCCATCAACGACGTCTTCGCCTCCCTGCTCGTGCTGATCGGGCTCAAAGTCGCCTCCAAACCCCCCGATGAAGACCACCCTTATGGTCACGGCAAAGCGGAACAACTCGCCGCCCTGTTCTCCGCCCTGTCACTGCTTGCCGCCGCTTTTGTCATCGCCTGGCAAAGCATCCACAACATCATCCATCGTCACACCTCCCCCGCCTGGTTCACGCTCCCCATTCTCGTCCTCGTCATCGTCGTCAAGGAACTCATGTCGCGCTACGCCCTCGCCAAAAGCACCGAGGCCGAAAGCACTTCCCTCAGAGGTGACGCCTGGCATCACCGCGCCGATGCCATCACCTCCGCCGCCGCGTTTTTCGGCATCACCATCGCCCTGATCGGCGGCGACGGTTATGAGAAAGCCGACGACATCGCCGCCCTCATCGGCTGCACCATCATCGCCACCAACGGCATCCTCCTTCTGCGCACCGCCGTTCACGAAAACATGGACGGCACCCCGCCCCAAAAACAGTGTGACGAAGTCCGCGCCATCGCCACTGACGTCCCGGGCGTTGAACTCATCGAAAAACTGCGCATGAAGAAATCCGGCCTCGGTTATCTGATGGACATCCACGTTCAGGTCGAAGGCACCCTCACCGTCGAAGAAGGCCACCGCATCGGCCACGATGTCCAACAAGCCCTGCTCGATTCCGACCACAAAATCGTCGACGTCGTTGTCCACGTCGAACCCTATCAAAGCACCGCCCTACCCCTCTCCCCGTCGGCAATCCACCCACCTAAAGAATAATAGGCCAAACCGCCTCAGGCATCCATCCTCCCCTACGTATTCGCCTTCGCCAACACCTCGCAAGCCTTCACATCCAGCTTGCCGCTCGACAAAATCGGAATCTCCGGCACGCGCACCAGCTTCTTCGGAATCCACAACGGCGGCACCCCGCGATCCAGCAGCTTGTAACGCAAATCCAAAATCTCCTGCTGCACACTCCCACCCGGGATCGAACTCAACAAGATCAACGATTCCCCCTTGTCCTCATCGGGAACGCCCACCACGGCGATCTTGCGCGTCAATTCACTCTCCAGATTGAGCGCCTTCACCAACGCCTCCTCCACCGTCTCGTGCGGCACCATCTCGCCACCGACTTTGCTAAACCGGCTCAAGCGGCCTTCCACATACACAAACCCATCCGAGTCCACCCGGCCAATGTCTCCCGTGCGGAACCAGCCGTCCTTGATCACCTCTCCCGACTTCTTCGCATTCTTCAAATACCCGTTGAATACATTTGCCCCCTTGAACCAGATCATCCCGCTCTCATGCAGGCTGCGCGGCTCGTCGGTATCGACATCGGTTACCTTCAAGGCCAGACCCGGCATCAATTGCCCCACGCTGCCAAAACGATGACTTGGAAACACCGGAATGCTCGATGGCTCGCCATCCGCTCCCGTCAAATTCGGCAAATTCACGTTGCTGGCCGGTGAGGTCTCTGTCAGTCCATACCCTTCCATCGGCGCAATCCCAAAACGCGCCTGAAACGCATCCGCCACCGTCTTCGGCAGCTTCTCCGCCCCCGTCACGATCATCTTAAGCGACGTGAACAATTCCGGATTCACCCCCTTCAAATACCCGCGCAAGAACGTCGGCGTCGTCACAAACAAGGTCACCTTGTATTTGTGGATCAGCTCTGCCAATTTTTTGCTCTCCAGCGGCGTCGGATAAGTCACCAGGTTAAACCCCTGAATCACCGGGAACCAACGCGTGACCGTGCAGCCAAAACTATGGAACAACGGCAAACACCCCAAAATGCCGTCCCGATGATCCATCGCAATCCGTGAACTGAACTGCGTCACATTGGCCAGCAAATTCCGATGCGTCAAAGACACCCCCTTCGGATCGCCACTGCTCCCACTGGTAAACAGCAGCAAGGCCTCCTCGTCGCCACCCTTCCTCGAAATCCCCAGCATCGCCGCCAACACCGGCGTCGGTAAAATCTTCGCCACCACAAACCAGCGCGCAATCGCACTTTTCAATCCTGGCACCAGGCGCTCCAAAAACATCATCTGCCGGTTCGGAGGCCAAGGAAAGGTCTGCAGCTTGCGCACAAACATGTCCGCCGTGATGTAATGATCCAGCTCCGCCTGCTTCATCGCGCTCTCCACTGCCGGACGCCCCGCCGTGAAGTTCAAGTTCACCGGCACCTTGCCCGCAAACAACACCGCCAAATTCGCCACCATCCCACCCAATCCCGGCGGCAAAATGATGCCCACCCGCGGCTTTTGGGTGGCCTTCTTCACCTCCTTGCTCAATGCGATCGCAATCGCCAAAACCTTGTCATACGGCCACACTTTTTCGTCCTTGCCGTCAATCAGCGACGCTTTCGAACCATGCTTTTTCAGCCCCTTCAGCAACGCATAGGCAAGATTCCGACCCAGCTTCGGATTGGCCGAAAACACCGCCTCGCTCAACTCAAGAATCGACTGCTGGTAGTTCGCCACCGACAACGTTTCTCCACTCAACAACGGACCGAACGCAAACACCGCCTTGCCTGCCGCCCATTTCGAATCAATCGCCAGCACCAGCTCCTGGTTACGCTGCACAAACAAAGGCGCAATCGGCGCATCCAGCTGCACCATCATCTCCAACTGCGCCCCCAACACGCTCGTCAGCGAACCCGGCTGAACCGCCATCTCCGATGGCAGGTAAATCAACACCGACCCCGCATTCAGCACCTCCGAAACGCGCTGCCGCAACGGCCCCAGGTCATAATCCAGCCGGCTGTCCGGCATCCTCAAAATCATCACGTCCTCCTGCTCTTCACGCAGCTTGTCCAACGCCGGAACCGTTGCTCCCTGCTGCACCAGATACGCCAGAGGGCGACCCTCCAAAAGGTGGTTCAGAACCCGCAACTCCTCGAAATTCAAATGACTGGGAACAATCAGCGCTCCGCTAGCAGGAATGTGCTCCCGGCCGTGGACAGGAATCGAAATCAGTTTGGGAGCTTTGGTCGTGGACATTTTCAGTGGGACGAAACATTCACCGTAACCAGAATCCATCTGATTACAAAGAATGACTTGAGATAAAATCGCAGGCCCCGCCCCGGCGCGCCTTAAAAAACCGCCGATCCAGCCACCGGAACCCCATTCAACGCCTTTTTCGCCGCCAGCACCTCAGGCCGCACCTCCGACCCGACCTTCACCGCCAACGCATGATCCGCCGGAAGTCCAAACCCCGACTTGCCCAGCACCAATGCCACCGTCGTCCACTGCTTGCTGAACCGGTCCATCGGAATCCGGATGTTGCCCCGGCTCGGGTCCGCCAAGAAAACCCGGTCCCCTGCCGTGCCGCGCAGCACCGCATAATGACGATAATCCTTCGTTTCCAAGTGCACCAGCACCGGACCGCCCAGCTCGCCAATCGACTCAAACGGCAACTGCACCCCCACCGCCTGATACCCACGCCGCTCCGCCGCGTTCTGCAAATCCAGCAATGACAACCCCTCCTGCTCCCGGTTCTTCAACTCCGCCGGTGTCAGGTGCAAAAAAATGTCTCTCAGCAACTCCGCCTCCGACACCTCATCATCAAAATAATACTTCATCAACGTCGCCAGCGCCGCCGCCCCGCAGGAGTAATCCATCTGCTGCTTCACCACATTCAAATCCCGCAACTCCCGCCACGAGTTCCATTCACGCCTGACCGTCGTGTCGCCGCTGCTGTTGCCGCTGCTGCAGGCCGTTTGCAAAACACAAACCCCCGCCAGCATCAACGCCTGCGTCCTCATCAAGATCATCATGATTGATTTCAAAAACGTTGGGTAACCGACGCTCCGAACACGCTGCTCGCCGCATCGTCCGACACTCCAAACGACACAAACGAATCCAGATACCGGCCCGCCGCCAGCGAATAGGTCAGACCAAAACGAATCGAAATCGGCTCAAGCTCGCTGTCCTCAAGCTCCACGCCGCCGACTTCCGTTTTCGAACGGAAATTGCCCTGCAACTGCGCGCTCAACGTCACCGCCTCGTTCACCGCAAAACCCATCCCAAAATTGTAACCAATCTGGTGTCCGGGCTCGATCCTTGTGTTGAACGCATTCCTCGAAAACCGGTAAAGATAATCCAAGCCCGCGAACAGAATCACCGGATCATACGATTTGATCAAGGTCAATCCCGCCCCCACGCCCCAATGCCCATCACCCAGCGCCACCACGTTCTCACCACCACTGTAGGGATCATCTCCCGTGGGAGCCAGGCCCGTGAGGTTCAAGATCACCTCGGGCCGACCCTCCTTCTCACGCAAAAGCATCGCTTTTAACCCAAAAACCGTGTCCCCAATTCCAAACTCATCATTGTCCGACTTTGTGCCTCCCTGACGCACCTCCTCTTCCGAAGCATACAACAAAGGCAAACTCGCAAACGCCTCCACCCGGTCCATCAGTCCCAGCCTCACACTCACTCGCGACTCAAACTCTCGCCGCAATTCATCATTCGCGACGAAGGTGTTGTCCTCATTCAGCTCCGCAATGAAACTCTGCTTCTCATCCCGGCGATAGCTCAGCCCAATCTCCACATCAAACTGCCCCGGCCTCAGCAACACACTCGACTGACGCAAAAACAGCAAGCGCGAATCCGCCTCCTCAGGCTCCTGACCCAGTGGCTGCGTCGGCAAACCCGTCGTCGTTGATTCCACCGCAGCCGTTGTTGTCGACTCACCCGTGACCGTCGACCCCGAACCAGATCCCGTCGCCGTGCTGCCCCCAAAAATCTTCGCCATGTCCGCCTCCGTCAGCATGGTCGGCTCACGACCCGACACCTGTGCCACATCCGCCCAATCCACCGTCACCGATCCAAATCGCGGCGAATTCACCACCAGCTTCCCCTCTCCCAACGTCGTCGCCGTTCCGACCAAACGCTCGCCGTTGGCCAGCGTCACTGACATCGGCCTTCCATAATTCAGCGCCACCCCCGACCCTGCTTCAGAAGCCTGCATCGATTTCGAACCCGTCGACACCAAGGTCGAAGCAACCATCCACAAACAACAATGACGAACAAACGCGCGGGACATGAGAAAAGAAACTTTTGCTGAACAGGCCGCACCCTAAGCGGCAGCTTTTTTGATTCAAAAAAACCCCGGCGCAAACTTCCATCTACGTCGGGGCAAGGCTCTCAATTTAGATCATCACACTCAAGGATTTGCGACTTTCGTGCTTTGGTAGTTCACCAAACGACCGGTATCCAAAATACCAAGGTTCGTGGTGGTGGTGAAGCTGCCTTGGGCAGGAGTAGACGTGCCGCTGAAAAGCAAGCCAAGGATGTTGGTGTTCGTGGTTGATGCTGGACGGGCACCGCTGGTTCCTACCGAAGTCAGACGCAAAACGGCGTTTTGCTCCAACAAGGTAATCGTCAAAGTCGAACCAATCAGGTTGATTGGAAGGACCAGATCACCGCGCACTTCGTTCATCTCCGATTTATCAAGTTTCACCACTTGATGTTTGCTGGCGACATTCTTGAGAATCGCCGGCATGTTTTCTTCAGCCTTGGCAGCGGTGCCGCCAAAAGCGAGAGCAAGGACTGCCATCAGAGTAAGAGATTTCGTTTTCATAGTTTTTTTGGGTTGTATCAGGATTGTATCACTGCACCTCCAACACCCCCCGAACCACCGCGAGGCAGTCAGCCGAGTGCCAAAGCTTCCAACTGACGATAAGCTTTACTTATTGAACAGGTCAATATAAATGAGAGCTACTTATACTATATTAGGGCAAATTTTTCTCTGAATGCCTTTGGCCCATCGTCCTCCTTGACTACTCCCGCCCGCCTCTCCGCCTGCATCAGCTGATTTGATGCAGGGATAGCAAAGCCTCTTCCGCTGCCGCGCATATACCGGCTTCCGTGATCAATCCCGTCACCAGCCTTGCCGGGGTCACATCAAAGGCATAGTTCGCCGCCGCACTTTGCGCGGGAAAAAGCGTCACCTCACCCACTTCGTTTGAGCTGGCCGACCATCCCTCCATCATGCGCACCTCCTCATCGCCGCGTTGCTCAATTGGAATGTCCCGAACTCCATCGCGCAAGTTCCAGTCAATCGTGCTCGAAGGCAGCGCCACATAAAACGGCACCCCATTGTCGCGCGCCGCCAGCGCTTTCAAATAGGTGCCGATCTTGTTCGCCACATCGCCCTGACACGATACCCGGTCCGCTCCCGTGATCACCATGTCCACCATCCCATGCTGCATCAAATGCCCGCCCGTGTTGTCGCAAATCACCGTGTGCGGCACCCCCTGTTGCGCCAGTTCCCACGCCGTCAAACGCGCGCCCTGATTCCGTGGCCGCGTCTCATCCACCCACACATGCACCGCAATCCCGGCCCGCTGCGCCGCATAAATCGGAGCCGTCGCACTGCCATGATCCACAAACGCCAGCCACCCTGCATTGCAATGGGTCAATAGGTTCACCACTCCCCCATTCTTCGCCCGCGACAGTTCCTCAATCACCTTCAATCCGTGTTCCCCAATCGCCTGACAAGCCGCCACGTCCTCTTCCGCAATCGCCAGCGCCGTCTCCAATGACACCCTCACCGCCACTTCTCGGTCCGCTACTTCCCCAATTGCCCGCAGCTGACGATCCACCGCATAAGCCAGATTCACCGCCGTCGGCCTTGTCCCCCTCAACCGATCCGCCCTCGACTTCAGCCCTCTTGCAAAATCTTCCTCCCCTGCCGCCTCCATCGCCGCCAGCCACATCCCAAATCCCGCCGTCGCCCCGATGCATCCCGCCCCGCGCACCCACATGTCTTTGATCGCAATTGCCACCTCCTCCACCGAGTTCAAATCCACTACCTCGAATTTCCACGGCAACAACCGCTGATCAATGATCCTCACCCTCGCAGTTCCTTCCGTCACCGCCCACACCGTTTGAAAAGATTGTCCATCCACAAGCATTCCTCATTCTAGCCCTGCGTGTTCTTCGTGCAATCCTCCTCCTGCTCTTACTCCTCCTCCTGCTCTTACTCCTCCTCCTGCTCTTACTCCTCCTCCTACTCCTCCTCCTACTCCTACTCCTACTCCTACTCCTACTCCTCCTCCTACTCCTACTCCTACTCCCCACTCAAAAGCCCCATCACCCTCCGCGCCATCAAACTCCCAACGCATCCTTCCCACCATCGTCCTCGTCCTCCTACTCGAACTCGTCCTCGAAATCCACGTCATCATCAGCTCCCAGGCGGATCAATTCCATGGTGAATGGGCAACATGGAAGCTTCAGTCGCGCCTCGCGGGAAGTAGGAGGAAGAGTAAGAGTAGGAGGGGCCCCACCCGCTGTGATTCATTGGAAATGCTGCGTGTCGGCCTGTCTGCTATTTTCGAGGACGAGTAGGAGAACGAGGACGAGGACGACCATGATTTTTCCCGAGCATCCCCCTTGACCCTGAACCCTCCTCACCTGAGCATTTCACTCTCCCCCCTTTAGCCCTTATTCTTTAGCCTTTAGCCTTTCCCAGTGTCCCTCCTCACCATCCTCACTGCCACCCTCCCCATCTACTTGATGATGATCGCCGGTGGTGTTGCGCGAAAACTGCGCTGGATGCCCAAGGAAACCGACACCGGCGTCATGCACCTCACCGTGCGACTCCTCTTCCCCTGCCTCATCATTGAGCGCATCGTCGGCAACAGTGCCCTCGCCAACCCCTCGCAAGTCCTCCTCGCGGCCGTCCTCGGCTTTTCCATCGCCGCCCTCGCGGTTCTCGTCAGCTACCTCATCGCCCGCCTCCTCGGCATGAAATCCGGTGCCGGAGCGCGCACGTTCGGACTCGCCACCGGTTTCCAAAACTACGGCTTCGTCGCCATCCCCGTCACCCAGGCCCTGTTCGGTCCCGACCTCATCGGCGTCCTCTTCACCTTCAGCGTCGGCGTCGAATTTGCCATGTGGACCGTTGGCGTCGGTCTCCTCACCGGCTTCAGCAACGCCCCTTGGCGCCAAGCCGTCAACGCCCCCGTCATCAGCACCCTCGTCGCCCTTGCCCTCCACTACGGTGGCGCCGGACCCTACATTCCCGAAGCCATCCACACCTTTCTCGCCACCCTCGGTGCCTGCGCCATTCCGCTCTCCCTTTTGCTCATCGGCGGCAGCATTGCCGACCTCATCGGCACCGAACCCATCCGCTGGAACGTCGCCATCACCTCCGCCCTCATGCGGCAAATCCTGCTGCCCATCATGATGCTTGCCATTGCCGCTGCCATGCCGATCAGCCACGAACTCAAACAAGTCCTCTGCGTCCAGGCCGCCATGCCCGCCGCCGTCTTCACCATCGTCATCTCCCGACACTACGGCGGACACGCCCCCACCGCCGTCCTCGTTGTGCTCGCCACCTCCTTCGTCAGCCTCTTCACCATCCCCGTCGCCATCCGCTTCGGCATGCGTTTCCTCGGCTTGTAAGAAACAAAATCGCAAAAGACCCTTAAGCTCTCACGTTCATGCCAACCATCATCATGCACACCACCCGACGCCTCCTCGCCATCCTCGCCCTGGGCCTGCTTCCCCACCTCGCCACCGCCGAGACCCAACCCACCGAAGCACCTCCCGCCCCAGCCCCAACCACTTCTGCCAAAACCTTCGGTGCCACCCTCAACCTCAAGCACGGCGACCGCTTCATCTTCATCGGCGACTCCATCACCCACCAGTGCCTCTACACCCAATACGTCGAAAACTTTTTCTACATCAATCGTCCCGAACTCGGCATTCAGTTCCGCAATGCCGGCATCAGCGGCGACCGCGCCCTGGACGTCCTCAATCGCTTCGATGAAGACATCGCCGCCTTCAAACCCACCATCGCCACCATCCTCCTCGGCATGAACGACGGCAGCTACAAGGACTTCGACCGCGCCGTCTTCGACACCTACACCAAAGGCATGACCGAACTCCTCGACAAACTCGACGCCATTAACTGCCGCGTCGTCATCATGAGCCCCACCATGTTCGACCACCAATCTTGGGACATCACCATCAAACAAAAACCCGATTACGCCAAAGGCCGGATCGTCACTGGATACAACGCCGTGCTCGGCTACTACGGAAAATGGCTCCAGCAAACCGCCCTCGACCGCGGCTACGGTTTCGTCGACCTGTTCGGCCCCCTCAACGACATCACCGTCCACCAACGCAAAACCGATCCCGCCTACACCCTCGTTGCCGACGCCATCCATCCCGGCTCCCACGGTCAATATGTCATGGCCAAATCCCTCGTCGAACAAACCGGCGAAGCTCCCCTCAGCATCGACACCGAACCCTCCCAAGCCATCCACATCGGCAAAGTTCCCGTTCGCAACCTCAACGGACAACCCGCCCCCGACAGCACCGCCGCCAAAATCATCGCCCTCAACCAAAAGCGCAATCAGGAAGCCGTGAACCCTCTCCGTGGACTCTGGGGAAAACAAAAAGGCATGCTCAACACAAAAAACACCAACCCCGCCGCCTACGCCACCTGGCGCACCGAATTTGAAGCCAAACGCGCCGAACTCGACGCCAAAGCCGCCCAATTCGAAGTAGAAATCCACGCCCTCTCCAAAACCATCCCCTTCAAAGCCGAACCCAAACCCCAGCCAGTCCAGCAAAAGAAAGCCGCCTAGATGGAGGAGGAGGGACATTCCTGTCCCTCATAAACCCCCGCCGCCCACCCGCCCCACCCCACGAAAACCCCAAAATTCCCGTTTCTAATTGTCCCTTCTTCATTTCTAATTCCCCCATGCCCCACCGCATCGCCTGTCTCGGCCCCGAAGGCAGCTTCTCCCACCTCATTGCCACCAAACGTTTCCCCGACACCCAGCCCACCCTGCTGGCCAGTGTCGAGGACGTCTTCACCTGGCTCGCCGACCAACCTGAATCCGACGCCCAAGCCCAAGGCATTGTCCCCATCGAAAACTCCTCCGGTGGCATCATCCTCGCCACCATCGACCGCCTGATGGACCCACGCTGCCCCTTCCACGTCCAGGAAGAACTCACCCTCGACGTCAAACTCGCCCTGCTCGGCCGCCCCGACCAGACCATCGAAGTCATCTACTCCCACTACATGCCCTTCTTCCACTGCGACGACTGGCTTAAACAAAACCATCCCCACGCCCGCCGCGTCCCCGTCGCCAGCACGTCCCACGCCGCCGAACGCGCCGCCAGGGAACCCAACGCCGCCGCCATCGGCAGCCGTGAAAACGCCGAGCGCCACAACCTCGCGCTGCTGCAGTATCCGATCGAAGAAAACATCATCAACATCACCCAGTTCTTCCTCATCGGCCACCAGCCCGCCCAACCCTCCACCGACAACAACCGCACCGCCCTCGTGGTTGAACTTCCCGACAAACCCGGTATTCTCTGCTCCTTCCTGACCCCCTTCTCCGAAGCCGCCGTCAGCCTCAAACGCATCGAATCCCGCCCCGTGCGCGGCCAACCCAACACTTATCGTTTTTACATCGAAATCGAAGGCTCCCCCGCCCATCCCGCCGTCGCCACCGCCCTCGAAAGGGCAAACACCATCGCCTCCCGCATCCATCAACTCGGCTCCTATCCCACCGGCATCCGCTTCGAATCCTAATCTCCAATCTCAGATCCCAGATCAAATTCCCATGTCCCGCCCGCTTCTCCTCCTGCTCGCCGTCGTCCTCACCCTTCTCCCCGCCTGCTCCACGACCGATCCCATGCTCGCGGTCCAGCTCGAAGCCCGTCGTGCCGCCATTGCCTCCGAGCCCCGCGGCGACTGGTTCATCGGTCGTCGTTACCACATTCCCCGCACCCAGTTCTGGGGTTACCTCCGTCGTCCCGGTCAGTCCTGGGATGAATCCCGGCTCGTGATCTTCAACGAACACCAGGCCATCCAGCCCGACCGCCTCCCCGAAGAACCCGCTGCCGGCAATGCCTACGGTTACGATCACAACTACGAATACCGCATCTTCGGTTACTTCACCGGCGACACCGTCTACGATCCCAACAGCGACATCTTCGTTCCCGAATTCAAACTTGCCAGCTACCAGCTCATCACCCCCACCCCCGGCTGGCTCTTCAAACCCAACGAACGTTTCGACGGCCGCCGCCTCCTGCGCAACGAGCCCAACATCAGGTAAAGAAAGAAAGTAGAAGGCTCGTCCCGGGCCTTTCATTTCCCCAATGCAAGGGCCGGGACGGCCCTTCTACTTTATCTTCTCCTTCGCATCCACCAAAACGCCGCTCCATAAAGCAGCACCGGTAACCCCGCGCTCAATCCCAGCGCCAGACCCGGCTCCACCACCCCGAGCGCCCCAATTGCCGCAAAAGCAAATCCCAGCGGCACACTCCCCGTCACGACCGCCAGCAAAAAACGCCACCAAGGCATCCGCGCCAATCCGGCCAGACACGCCACCGCCTCCGGCAAGACCGGCATCCATCGCGACAACGCCACCAGCCACCCGGCACTCTCCTTCTTAAAAAAGACTTCGCCCCGGCGCAACCCCTCCTCGCCCGCCAGCCATCGTGCCGCCCCGTGTCCCCACCATCGGCACACCCCATACGCCAGCATCCCGCTCAACACCGATCCGACGACGCTCACCACTCCGCCCCAAAACCACCCATAAACCAATCCCAAAGCCGACATCACCACCGTCCCTGGAATCGGCAGCACCAGATCCGCCATCAACAACAGCATTCCCCCCGCCCACGCCCACGAACCCAGCCCCTCCAGCCACACCTTAACCCCCATCAAATCAAAGAAGCCTTCAAACCATCCCCCCCAAATGACAAAAGGACCAATGATCAGCGCCAGCAAAACGCCGACCAGCACCCACCAACGAGAATGCGAATCTGATCGTGCCGTCATTTAAAGAATAGTTTCGCGCGTTAAAGCTCGATTTGTTACACTTCATCATCGCGATGAATCCCAAAATCAAACGCTTCCAACAAATCCTCCTCGCCGCCTGCCTGCTAGGCATCCTGGCGGGAGTTATCATGGTGGTTCTCAAAGAAAAACACTCGTTTGGCGACACCGGATATTTCATCGTTCTCTACTCAGGAGGCCTCGCCACCCTGCCCCTCTTCTACTTTGCCTCCCAAGTCGCCTTCCAATCTGACGACGACGACGACGATAAAAAATAACCCATCAGGCCTCAAAAGCACATTTTCCCTTTGTCCCATCGGGACAATTCATACCAGCCCGGCACGAGGTGCCGGGTTCCTGTCAGCAGATGACCCGCGTCCTGCAAGGACGCCTCATGCGGATGGCGCTTGCCCTAATTCATACATCCGACCAAATCGAGGACGAGTAGGAGTAGGAGAACGAGGACGATTGATTCGCGGTGCTCATCTTCCCCTTGACCCTTCACCCTGAACCCCTGACCCTCTCCGCATGCCCGCCATCGGTGAAAACAACCTCCTTCGCGTCGTCCGCGACAGCCCCTACGGCCTCTACCTCGATGGCGGCCAATACGGCGAAATCCTCCTCCCCCAACGCTTCGTCCCCACCAACAGCGTTCCCGGCGGCGAACTCGAAGTCTTCCTTTACCGCGACTCCGAAGACCGCCTCGTCGCCACCACCGAAACCCCCGTCGCTTTTGTCGACGAATTCGCCTTTCTCAAAATCGTCGACTACAAAACCGGCGTTGGAGCCTTCCTCGACTTCGGCGTCGCCAAACACCTCTTGCTGCCCATCAGCGAACAAAAAGGCCACGTCGCCCCCGGTGACCGCGTCGTCGTCTACATCAAACTCGACGATTACACCGACCGCCTCGTCGCCACCATGCGACTCGACCGCCACCTCAACCACACCAAACCCCGCTACGCCGAAGGCCAGACCGTCAACGTCCTCATCGCCGGAGAAACCCCGCTCGGCTACAACGCCATCGTCGAAAACGCCCACCGCGGCCTCCTCTACCACTCCGATCTCAACGCCAACCTCCAAATCGGCCAGCGCCTCAAAGCCTTCGTCACCACCGTCCGACCCGACGACAAAATCGATCTCAAACTCGACGCCGCCGGCTACACCCGCATCGAACCTCTCGCCGACCAAATCCTCAAAAAACTCGAAGCCAACGGCGGCCGGCTCGAGTTCGACGACTCCAGCCCCCCCGAAGCCATCCGCTTCACTTTTGGCGTCAGCAAAAAAGCCTTCAAACAAGCCCTCGGCCAGCTCCTCCGACAAAACAAGATAGGCTTCTCCGAAAACGGCATCAACCTGATCCGCGCATCTGACTAGGGATTCATAACTTTATCGTCCTCTCCACCCCTTTTCCCGGTGTCGTCAGCACGCGGAATTATTTCTATTCAAAAGTGTCGAATTGACTCGTTTAGAACAATTCAACACCATGCAAGCTTCACGCAGCCAGCTCCTCCGATCATTTTCGTCCTTTGCCGCCCTGTTCGCACTGGGCTGCTGCGCTCTTGCCCTGCCTTTTGCTTCCGTGGTTGCCCAAACTACCTGGACCGCCACCACCGACTCCACCTGGAGCACCCCGACCAACTGGAGCGCCGGCGAACCCACCCTCCTCATCGACGCCATCCTCCCCACCCCCATCCCCGTCGACGGTGCCACCCTCACCCTTTCCAACGGCGAACAAGCCAGATCCCTCACCTTCAACGCCAGCGGCTACATCCTCAATAGCGGCACCCTCGAACTCGGCAGCCCCGGCAACATCACCGTTACCAACGCCCTCCACACCGCCACCATCAACAGCCTCCTCACCGGCACCAGCGGCCTCACCAAACTCGGTGCCGGCAACCTCACCCTCGGCTCAGCCAACTCCTACACCGGCCTCACCCGCGTTCTCAACGGCACCCTCACCCTCGCCAGCGGCAGTTCCATCGGCGTCGCCAGCACTCCTGGCAGCCTGCAAGTCGCCGAACGCACCACCGCCACCCTCATCGCCCAGGCCGGCAGCCAGCTCAGCGTCGGCTCCGGTGCCGCCGACTTCCTCCACGTCGGCTCCCGCGGCAACATCGCCGGCAGCGCCGCCACCACCGGCACCCTCAACCTCTCCGCCCTCAACAACTTCACCGCCAACGTCGGCGAATTCCACATCGGCGTCGGCACCACCTCCGGCTCCGGCACCACCCGCGGCATCGTCAACCTCGCCACCAACAACACCATCAACGCCAGCACCGCCATCATTGTCGGCGACATGGTCCCCGCCCTCGACAACTCTGCCGTCGGCAACACCAGCCAGCTCAACTTCGGCTCCGGCAACAATACCATCACCACCCCCACCCTCGTGATCGGTGGCAGCCGCACCCGCGCCACCTCCACCCTCGCCGCCGGCGGCACCCTCACCCTCAACAACGGCGCCAGCAGCACCGACCTCCACATCGGCCGTCAAAACGTCGAGAACACCGCCACCTCCAGCGAAGGCAACCTCGATCTCGGCAACGGCACCTTCATCGCCACCCTTGACGAACTCACCATCGGCACCCGCACCTCCGGAGCCCAGGCCAACACCGGCAGCGCCACCGGCACCCTCACCATCGGCACCTCCGTCACCAACAACATCACCGCCAACACCCTCACCCTCGGCAGCCACGGCTCAGGAGTCGGCGGCACCAGTCAGGGCACCCTCAACTTCGCCGGCGGCACCTTCACCGTCGCCAACGACATCACCCTCGCCAACCACACCGCCAACGGCGGCAACGCCCGTGGCACCCTCAACCTCACCGGCGGCACCTTCACCGTCGACGGCAACATCACCAAAACCGACAAAACCACCGCCACCGCCGTCATCATCATCGACGGAGCCAACGTCGACATGACCGGCGGCAGCATCACCTCCAGCCAGCTCGCCGTGCGCAGCGGCACCCTCGGCAACGTCACCTCCGTCACCCTCGACGCCCACGCCACCACCACCGGCACCGGCAACACCGCCGACGCCCTCATCATTCGCGACTACAACCTCGCCTTCGACATCGCCCTCACCGGCGCCACCACCAGCAACGTTCACTACGAAGCCACCACCCCCACCGCCAGCGGAGCCACGCTCAGCGGCAACCTCAACCTCGGCAACGCCATCCGCACCTTCAACATCGAAGACAACGCCCTCGCACCCATCGACCTCGACATCACCGGCATCATCACCAGCACCGGCACCTCCGGCGGCCTCAACAAAACCAACACCGGCACCCTCCGCCTCAGCAACGCCAACACCCACACCGGACCCACCACCGTCAGCGACGGCCTCCTCATCCTCAACCACGCCCTCGCCGTCCAAAACAGCACGCTTACCGTCAATACCCCCACCGGCCTCCAGTTCGCCTCAACCATCACCAACTTCACCCTCGGCGGCCTCGCCGGCAACACCACCGCCAGCATCACCCTCAACGACTCCGCCGCCCAACCCGTCAACCTCACCATCGGCCAAAACAACGCCGCCACCACCTACTCCGGAACCATCAGCGGCAGCGGCACCCTCACCAAAACCGGCAACGGCATTCTCACCCTCGCCGGCCCCGACGCCAACACCTACACCGGCCTCACCACCGTCAACGGCGGCAGCATCCTCCTCGCCAAAACCTCCAACACCGACGCCATCTCAGGCGACCTCCTCCTCACCAATGGTGGCGACCTCCGCTTCTCCGGCAACACCAACCAGCTCGCCGACACCACCAACATCACCATCAACGGCAACGACAGCACCTTCAACGGCACCAGCACCAACGCCAACATCGCCATCCCCATCGAAACCATCGCCTCCCTCACCGTCACCCGCGGCGTCGTCAACAGCGGCCCCACCGGCTCCCAAATCACCGTCACCGGTGCCACCGCCTACACCGGCACCACAGGAACCGCCCCCGGCAACAGCACCATGTATATCGGCAACAGCGGCGGCCAGTTCCAAACCCACTCCCTTTCCCTCACCGACATGACCGGCCTCGGCGACGTCGACAAAGCCAACAGCTTCACCGTCTTCGGCAACAGCAACACCCTCCAATCCACCCTCCACGTCGGACCCGGCGGCCTCACCCTCAACAATAGCAACCTCCACCTCTTCAAAGCCACCAGCTCCGTCAACCTCGGCAGCCGCCTCATCCTCGATGGCAACCTCACCGTCAACGGCTCCACCCCCTCCGCCATCCTCACCACCACCGGCACCTTCGCCCAGTCCGAAATCGAACTCAGCTCCACCACCGGCACCGTCAACCGCACCATCGAAACCAACGCCGACCTCACCATCAATCCCGACATCAACAACGGCAACGCCACCACTGCCGGCATCACCAAAACCGGCGCCGCCAAACTCACCCTCGCCGGCAACAACAGCTACACCGGCCAGACCCAAATCAACGGCGGCACCCTGGCCTTCCTCACCAGCGCCAACCTCGGCGACTCCACCGCCACCGCCAACACCATCGGCATCAACAACGCCACCCTTCAATACAACGACTCCATCACCACCAATCTCGGCACCAACCGCGACCTCATCCTCTCCACCGGCACCGCCACCATCGACACCGCCTTCACCAACGGCAACCTTATCCTCTCCGGCGACATCACCGGCAGCGGCCCCGGCACCTTCACCAAAACCGGCGCAGGCACCCTCACCCTCGCCGGCACCGACCTCTCCGGACTCAACAATCGCGGCCTCGACCTCGACCAGGGCACCCTCAGTTTCGTCAACCACATCGGCACCGCCATCAACCTCGGCACCGCCCCCCTCTCCCTCGGCAACAACACCGCCCTCGCCTTCGACATCGGCTCCCTCACCAACTTCGACTCCATCAACACCACCGCCGTCGCCACCCTCGACCCCGACGCCAACATCACCCTCCTCGTCACCGCCCTCGCCGACATCACCCCCAACACCACCTACAACCTCGTCACCGCAGGCACCGGCAGCAACTTCGACGACCCCACCTACACCTGGAACCTCAGCCTCGCCGGCAGCTACCAATATCAACTCAACCTCACCGACACCCAGGTCCAGCTCCAAACCCTCGCCGCCATCACCGGAGACGCTTGGTGGCAGGGCGACCTCCCCACCTCAAGCTGGAGCAGCATCATCCTCGGCCCCACCAACAACACCAACTGGGCCACCGACAACACCGGCACCACCGACCGAGAAGCCGGTCCCGGGCCCGACACCACCGTCTACTTCAGCACCACCAACGCCACCGGCCCCACCATCACCACCACCCTCGACAACAACTTCACCATCAACGACCTCATCTTCACCCCCAACCCCAACCCCGTCACCTCCGTCACCATTGCCCAGGGCACCACCGGCACCCTGACCCTCAACCCCACCGACCCCACCACCGGCATTCAAGTCCAGGACAACGCCGGCACCATCACCATCACCGCCCCCCTCCAACTCGGGGCTGATCAAACCTGGAACGTCTCCAACCTCGCTGCCTCCCTCGCCGTCAGCGGCCCCATCAGTGGCGGTTCCACCACCGACCTCACCAAGACCGGCCTCGGCACCCTCACCCTCACCGGCACCAACACCCACACCGGACGCACCATCGTCAACGAAGGCACCCTCGTCATCAACTCCGAAGCTGCTCTCGGCGCCAACCCCGACACCCCCACCCCCGACCAGCTCACCCTCAACGGCGGCACCCTCCAAACCACCGCCACCTTCGCCATCAACGACCCCAACCGCGGCATCACCCTCGGCACCAGCAGCGGAACTTTCAACACCAACAACGGCACCACCCTTACCGTCGACGCCATCATCACCGGCACCGGCAACCTCACCAAATCCGGCGGCACCGGCGCCCTCGTGTTCTCCAAAGCCAACACCTACACCGGCATCACCACCCTCCTCACCGGCACCACCACCATTGCCAACGGCGGCTCCATCGGCGTCGCAACCCCCACCGCCAACAGCCTGCAAATCGCCGACCGCAGCAGCGCCACCCTCAACGTCCAGGCCGGTGGCGATCTCAAAGTCGGCAACGGCTCCAGCAGCTACCTCTACGTTGGCACCCGCACCACCGATGCAGGCACCGCCGCCACCACCGGCACCATGAACCTCTCCGCCTCCACCAACTTCACCGCCAACGTCGGGAAATTCTACATCGGCGTCGCTGACACCGCGAGCGCCACCGGCACCACCCAGGGCATCGTCACCCTCGCCCAAAACAACGACATCATCGCCAGCACCGAAATCCTCGTCGGCCAGATGACCCCCGCCCTTGGGAACACCGGCGTCACCAGCCAGCTCAACTTCGGCTCCGGCATCAACAACATCACCACCCCCAGCCTCACCATCGGCAGCCGCAAAAGCGCCGCCACCTCCACCATCGCCACTGGCGGAACCCTCAACCTCAGCAACGGCGCAGGCAAAACCAACCTCTACCTCGGCCGCAACAACAACACCGGCACCAGCACCCACGCCACCGGAACCCTCAACCTCACCAACGGCACCTTCAACGCCACCCTCGGCATCGTCATCATCGGCGAACGCAGTGGCAACGACGGCACCAGCACCGGCAGCGGCGGCGCAGGCTCCGGCACCGGCACCCTTACCCTCGGCACCGCCAACCACAACATCACCGCCGACACCCTCATCCTGGGCAACCTCCTCGTCGCAGGATCCACCACCACCACCCAGGGCACCCTCAACATGGCCGGCGGCACCTTCACCATCGCCACCAACATCGGCCTCGGCATCCACACCTCCGGCACCGCAGGCACCCTCGCCCAAGGCACCATCAACCTCACCGGCGGCACCCTCATCGTCGGCGGCAACATCACCACCGCCAACAAAACCGACTCCACCTCCATCGTCACCGTCAACGGCGGCACCCTCGACATGACCGACGGCACCATCAACGCCGACACCCTCAACGCCCAGTCCGGTGCCCTCAAAGACGTCGCCCAAATCAACACCGGCGACAGCGCCACGCCCGCCGCCCTCACCAAAACCACCGGCGGCAACCTCCTCCTCCTCGGCACCAACAGCTACACCGGAGCCACCCTCGTCAATGAAGGCGTCCTCGAAGTCCGCGGCACCTCCGGCACCGGCACCACCACCATCCTTAACACCGCCACCCTCGCCGGTGCCGGCACCATCCAAAGCACCACCGGCACCACCATCCAAACCGGCGGCCAGCTCAAAGCCGGCAACAACCTCGGCGACGACATCGGCACCCTCACCTTCAACAGCGACCTCACCCTCGACACCGGCTCCATCACCACTTTCCAACTCTCCGCCGCCACCGGCACCTTCACCGACCCCCTCGCCATCGACCCCACCTTCCTCAACGGCACCCCCGCCAACCATGACCACATCGACATCACCGGCACCCTCAACCTCGCCACCGACACCACCATCAAAATCGACCTCCTCAATTACATCCCCAACTACGGCGATGTCTTCAACCTTTTCGATTGGACCATCGCCGGCAACGCCCTCCCCAACGGTTTCGATCCCGACACCGACTTCGACTTCACCAACGCCGTCCTCAACGACGGTCAGACCTGGGCTCGCGACCGTTTTCTCAGCGACGGCGTCATCTACGTCGTCCCCGAACCCTCCCGCGCCCTCCTCATCCTCCTCGGCAGCACCCTCCTCAACCTCACCCGCCGCCGTCGCACCTCAAAGTAGAAGGCTCGTCCCGGGCCCTGCTACAGACATTCCGCCTCAAAACGGGATGTCGTCATCAAAATCATCTTCCTTGCGCAAATCCGCCAAGGATGGCTCCGCCTCCGCCACTTGATTTTTCCTCGGGGCCGGTCGGTTGCCGCCCCGCGCCGGAGGCTCCTGCGAATACTCCTCGTCCCGGCCACCACTACCGCCGCCACCCGCCACCTGGATCTTCCAGCACGACAGGTTCACAAAATATTTCCCGTTGTATTCATTCCCACGGATGTCGAAACTTACCACCACCTCCTGCTCCGGCTCAAACTGATCCAGCATCGAGCACTTGTCCTTCACCACCTCAAATTTCAAATCCTGCGGATATTTGTCCGTCGAAGTCGTCACCACGAACTCGCGCTTCGTAAAACCACTGGGGAACGATTGCACCTCATTGATCAACTTAATCCTGCCGCTGGCTTCATACATGAGCAGATACTTTCCCATCACACGCAGAAGTCAAACCTTTGTGCCCCACATCCTCGTCCTCCTCGGCCCTGCATTGCTCCTCCTAAATTCCTGCGCCATCCTCCCACGCCCCACCCCCGTTCCCGTCAACCAAATCACCGCAGGCAACCCCGGCCCCGATGCCGTTGTCGACGAACTCATTGTCATCCTCCCCGGCCGCTGGAGCCTCATCAGCGAACTCAAACGCGAAGGCATGCTCGACATCGCCCAACAACGCTGGCCCGGTGCCCGCATCATCGTTCCCGACCTGCACCTCGGTTATTACAAAAACCGCACCATCACCCAACGCCTCCATCACGACATCATCCAACCTGCCAAAAAGTCCGGAGTCACCAAAATCCGTCTTGTTGGCATTTCCCTCGGCGGATTCGGTGCCCTCATCTACGACCTTGAACATCCCGGCGAGATTGACGAGATCCTCCTGCTCTCCCCCTTCCTTGGCGACCCCGAAATCATCGACGAAATCAACGACGCCGGAGGTCTGACTCAATGGCAACCAGGAACTCCCGCCGCCGAGGACTTCAGCCGCCAACTGTGGAAATCTCTGCGCGAACGCCAGCTCCAACCTCAACCGCGTCACCGTGGCAACCCATCATTCCTGCATCCTCCCCGCATCCTGCTCGGCTGCGGAACCAACGACCGCCTCGCCCCGGCCAGCCGCCTCTTTGCCCAATCCTTCCTCCCTCCCGAGCAACAACAATGGATCAGCGCAGGCACCCACGACTGGCCAACATGGCGCGAAATCCTTATCAAAATGCCCGCGCACAACGACATTTCGACACCGATCGACCACAGCTCACCAACCAATCTTAATTATTAGGTGATCTGATTCAATTTATCTCAATGCTTGTCTTATCTTCAACGCCCTCGGCTGTCGGAATTATTCAGGCTCGTCGAATAAATGACAGTCCTCCATGAATTTGCGCGATCAAAACCAATATATGCGCAGCCGAACATCTTAAGCTGATATAAGCTAGGATCATAATAAGGCGCTGAAGCATTATTACCAGTTTCCCCACAGGCTGCGACAATCCCCGAACCACTCCCCCACTTACATAACCCCTGACCTAACGACCCCCGACTAATCCCCGATTCAGACAATCCCCGGTTAATCCCCGTAAAATAAGCTGAGGCGAAAGCCTCAGCTTTTTTTGTGCCAACATCATTCCGAACAAACTTTCCGGCCACTTACGACACCGGCACCAGCACCACCTTGCGCACATCCATGATCGCCGCGCCCTCTTTCGTCTTTGGTTTGACCGCCAATCGGTAAACTCCCGCGCTATCGATCTCCACCTGCCCCACCGTCACCGGCTTCCATTTCTGAAATCCGCCCGTGTCCTCCACCTTGAACTCCAGTTGCTGACCGGCCAGTTCCACCGCCACCTGGCTTCCGCCGCCCGCACCGCAACCCTGATGCACGATCACCTCGTATTTGCCCGCCTTCTCAACCTTGAACTCCCACTCCGCAAAATCGTCCTTCTCCGTCCAGAACCCCAGACAATCCTTTTCAGGCTTCGGCTCATAGCGCATGTGCTCACTCCACGTCGTCGCCTGCTTCGCCAGCAAATGCACCGCCCCATTCTCCTCGGCCACCACCTCAGCATCCGAATCCGTTTCTTGCGTCGGCACCAGGGCAATCTCATGCAGGAAAAACTTCGACCACCCCATCGCACTTGGCGTATACAGCGCCATGAACTGGCTGCCCGCCTGCGCAATGTTCACCTCACCCAGATACATCACCGCCTGACCATCCCCCGTGTGTTTCAACTGCTTCTTCACCCGCTGATCCCCCAGCTTCAATTGCACCCCCATGCCTGATGACTTCAGCATGTAAGTAAGCCTCACGCGGTATCTACCCGAGCGGCGCGCCTCAAAGGGAAAATTGTATTGCTCCCAATGCTCCCCAGGCATGAACGTCTGGTTCCGATCGGTGATGGTGAAATTTAAAATTCCACGCCCCGGCAAATCCTGCCGCTCCACCGGATCCTCGCTGCCAAACTCTCCCAATTCCGAAATAATCCCCTTCGGCGCATCCGAATCAAAAGCAGGGGCTTCCGCCTCGGGAGTCTCTTCTTCAACCACGACTGTTCCCTCTGGTTCTAGAGTGACCTCAGCCATTTCCGCCCCCGGTTTTTCCTTGCAGGAAACCGCGAACCCACCAACCGAAACAACCGCAGCAAAAACAAGAACAGGGCGAAGCATATAAAAGAGACAAGCAGAAATAAAACGCAAGGGCAACAGCCTCAAACGATCCAGCCCGCTAAATCTTAGCCTTTATCCCTTATCCTTGCGCCATTATCCTTTCAACTTCACCCTCAACAACGGCGGCGTGTTGTTCCGGCTCTCCTTCGTCGCAAAGGCATGCACCAGTCCGTCGCGATCCACCTCCGCCGTCTCGCGACAAATGATGAACGTCACCAGCCCGTTCGTATCCGCTTTCAAAAAATCCACCAGCGCCTGATTCCGCAACAGCCTCGTCCCCACCCCACCCTGGGCAACCTTGAACTCACCCAGCTTCACCACCCGTAACATGTCCGGCTGGTTCAACGCCTTCTGATTCGCATCATGCGCCGGAGCTTTTTGCCACGTCAACTCCCCCTCCTCCCACTCGTCCTCCGCCTCCGCCGTCACTCCATAAACCGAAAAGGTGCTGTCTGGAACCAACGTTGCAAAACCCAGGTCACTCGGCTCAATCGTCAGCACCAGCTCCGCATCTTCGATCATCTCCTTGTCGAACCGGTCCAGATCAAATCCCACATACCCTTTCCGATCCAGATTGGGCACGATCCCGCTGTGCTTGACCCGAAAAAACGGATCACGCCCAAAGTTGCGATTGTTCGTCTGACTCTGAATATAACTGTCCTTGCCCCGGCCATACGCCGTCGAAATCACCTGCCAGCCATCCCCCGCGTCCAAAATCAAATTGGGCTGCCAGCGATACGACTCCTGCTCGTCCGGCTGCGGATTCAGCTGACTCCGACGCAACCCCGTGTCCATCGACTGACCGCCCTTCAACCTCCGCACCGCATCCCCATTTTTCGGTGTCACCTCCACCGATCCCTCCAACACCTTCACCAAATACTTGCCATCCTCGCCGGCGCTCACCCCAAACTTCGTCCCGAAATCCACGACCGTCGCCTGTGGCGTCTCCACCGTAAACCCCAGCGCCTTCTCCGGCACCTCCACCACAAGCGTTCCGCGCTCCAGTCGACAACGCCTTCCATCCACCACCTCCAACGTCGCTGGCGCCTCCATCACCACCTCCGCCCCGCTATCAAAACCGATCACCGCCATCCCTTCCAAAATCTCCAACCGCCCCACCCCCATGCGCGAACCCTCCACCGTTGGCAGCGTGCTCCCGCCCCACTTGCTGTTGATGGTCCGACTCAACGTTGCCACCTTCAACCCCTTCGACTTCTCCATCCCGTTCGCCAGCCAAAATCCGCCCGCTCCCATCGCCACCAAACCCACCAGCACTACCGCCACCCAACGCCAGCGTTCCCCCGGCTGCGCGCTCTCCTCCACCGACGGCAACTCACTGCCCTTTTCCTTCGCCCAGCTCTGATCATACCGAAGCTCCGCCCGTTGATGCAGCGACTTCGCAAACAATCTCCTTGCCCCCTCATTCCCCTTCAGCGTCTCCTCCAAAAAAACCCGCTCCTCCTCCGTCAGCTTCCCATCCGCCGCCCGCTCACAAAGCTCCAGCAATCGCCACGCATCCGCCGATTTCGAAACATCCAGCCGATCGTCACTCATGCCGAAGCCCCCTTCTTCTCCGCCGCCACCCGACGCTCCACGCATTCCAATAAGGTGAACCGCACCCGGCTCAACGCCCGGTAAACCGCCCCCGTCGTGCTCGAAATCTTCGCCGCCACCGCCTCCACCTCAAGATCTTCATAATAGCGCAGCAACACCATCTGCCGCTGCTCCTCCGGCAAGCGGTTCACACACTCCTGCAACGCCTCACGCCGCACATCGCCACCATCATCCGAAAGTTTCGCCACCTCATGGCCAATCGCCTCCAGCGTCTCATCACTCAACGGCAAATGATCCCGTTTGCGCTGACGCCGATACGTCAAAATCTGGTTAAACGCCACCTTCCGCGCCCAAGCCAAAAAGTTTGTGCCCAGTTCAAACTGATCAAAACTCCGCCACATCACCATCTTCGCCTGTTGCAAAATGTCATCCGCATCCGCCGCCGGAGTCACCAGCCCATAAACATACAACGCCAGCGCCCGATCATGCTGCGTCAACAACGTCAAAAATTCTGTGGATCGATCCGTCTCCATCAAATTAATAATCCCCACCCTATCACCCCCAAAGGCCACCTGCCCAACCATTTTGGACAACAAACACCCTCGCCAATCCACGCCGCTTCAAAAAAATCATCCCTCCCGCAAAAAAAACTGTCCAAAACACCCACCTCACCCGCCTTCTGCTCTTACACGACCGCACCCATCCTTCGTCCATGAAGAAAACGCTTACCTTGCTGCTGCTCCTCAGCGCCTCATTCAACGCTTCCGCCGCCTCCGACGTCACCGCAGAAGCCGATGCCCAGCGCGAGGCCATGCTCTTCTTTGAGAACGACATCCGCCCCATCCTCGCCAACCGCTGCTACTCCTGCCACGGCGAAGACAAACAAAAAGCCGGACTCCGTGTCGACGATATCAATCACCTCCTCGCCGGTGGCGACACCGGTGCTGCCCTCACCAAAGGCGACCCCGACAAATCCCTTTTTATCGAAGCCGTGCGTTACCAAAACGCCGACTTCCAAATGCCCCCCAAGGAAAAACTCCCCGACAACGAAATCGCCCTTCTCGAAAAATGGGTCGCCATGGGTGCCCCCTGGCCGCAAACCGCCGAACAGGCCAAAGCCGGCGCTCGTGACGAATTCGGCTTCACCGCCGAAGACCGCTCCCTCTGGAGCCTGCAACCCCTCGCCAAACCCACCCCACCCGCCAATGTCGGTCAGAATTGGGCGAAAAATTCCATCGACAGCTTCATTGCCGCCAAACACGCCGAAACCAAACTCACCCCAGCCCCCACCGCCACCCCCCGCGAACTCATCCGTCGCGCCTACTACGACCTCACTGGCCTTCCTCCCACGACCGAGCAAGTCGCCGCGTTTGAAAAAGACCCCAGCGATGTCGCCTACGCCAAACTCATCGACACCCTTCTCGCCACTCCCCAATACGGCGAACGCTGGGCCCAACACTGGCTCGACCTCGTCCGCTTTGCCGAATCTGATGGCTACAACGCCGACGCCTACCGCCCCGCCGCCTGGCCCTATCGCGATTGGGTGATCAACGCCTTCAACAACGACATGCCCTACGACCAGTTCGTGCGCTACCAGCTCGCCGGCGACGAAATCAATCCCGAAGATCCCAACGTCCTCGTCGCCACCTCCTACCTTCGCAACGGCATCTACGAATGGAACCAGCGCGACGTTCGCGGCCAGCACCAGCTCATCGTCGAAGACATGACCGACACCACCGGCGAACTTTTCCTCGGCCTCTCCATGGGCTGCGCCCGCTGCCACAATCACAAGTTCGACCCCATCCTGCAAAAAGACTACTACCGTCTCCAGGCCTTCTTCACCCCCGTCCTGTGGCGCACCGACCTCAAGCTCGCCACCCCGGAAGAAAAAGCCGCCCACGCCAAACAAACTGCCGAATGGGAAGCCGCCACAGTTCAAACCCGCGCCCAGATGCAGGCAATGGTCGGCAAATACCTCGAATCCAAGAAGAAAAGCGCCTTCGAACGCTTCCGCGATGACATCGAGGTCATGATGCACAAGGACCCCAACGACCGCGAGCCCCTCGAGCACCAGCTCGCCAGCCTCGCCTACCGCCAGGTCCAATACGAAGAAGAACGCTTCACCCCGCTCACCTCCCTCAAAAAGGACGAGGACAAAAAAGCCTACCAGGCCCTTGAAGCCGAACTCAAAAAATTCGACCACCTCAAACCCAAACCCCTCCTCGACGCCTTCGTCGCCACCGACGCCAAAGCCACCTTTCCCCCCACCATCCTCAAAACCCGTGCCGGTGAAACCGACATCGCCCCCGGCTTTCTTACCATCCTTGAACCCGGCGACATCAACCCCGCCCCCATCGGCAACTCCACCGGCCGCCGCACCGCGCTTGCCAACTGGATGACCCGCCCCGACAACCAACTCACCACCCGCACCATCGTCAACCGCATCTGGGCTTATCACTTCGGCCGCGGCATCTCCTCCGTCACCAGCGACCTCGGCAACATGGGCGAAAAACCCACCCATCCCGAACTTCTCGACTGGCTCGCCCAAGAATTTGTCAGCAACGGCTGGAGCTTCAAGAAACTCCACCGCACCATCATGCTCTCCGCCACCTACCGGCAGACCGCCTTGCGCACCGCCGACGCCCACATCAACACCACCGACCCGGGCAACACGCTTCTGTGGCGCTTCCATCCCCGCCGTCTCGACGCCGAACAGGCCCGCGACTCCATGCTCACCGCCAGTGGCGAAATCGACGTCACCCTCGGCGGCGAAGTGAAAGACGCCGCCAAAACCACCCGCCGCGCCATCTACGTCACCAAAAAGCGCAACAACCAGGATGAATTCCTGCGCAACCTCGACGCCCCCGCCGGTTTCCTCAGCGCCCCGGAACGCCAGACCACCACCACCCCCACCCAAGCCCTCTTCATGCTTAATGGTGACTGGGTCCTCACTCGTGCCCGCGAACTCGCCACCCGTTCCAAAACCATCGACGAAGCCTGGCAGAACGCCCTCGGTCGCTCCCCCACCGCCAAAGAAGCCGAACTCGCCCACCAATTCCTGCGCAACCGCGCCGGTGAAGACGCCTACCAGCTCGACCAAAGCACCGCCAAGGACACCGATGAAGCCCTCTTCAAAGACGGCACGCCTCACGAACGCATCCTCGTCAAAGACGCGAAAAAAGAAGGCGACGACTTCACCATCGAAGCGCTCGTCACCCTCGACAGCATCGACGTCAACGCCTCCGTCCGCACCATCGTTTCCCGCTGGAACCTCGGCAAAGACAACCTCGAGTCCTTCGGCTGGAGCCTCGGCGTCACCGGCATCAAGTCCCGCTACAAACCCAACAACCTCATCGTTCAACTGGTCGGCGAAGACGAAAACACCAACATCGGTTATGAAGTCGTCCCCTCCGACCTCCACCTCAAACTCAACACCCCCTACTACCTCGCCGTCACCGTCTCCTGCGCCGCCAAAACCGTGACCTTCCGCGTCACCGACCTCAGCCAGCCCAACCAAAAACCCACCTCGGTTGTCATCCCTCACGACATCCGACGCGGCATCAGCAAAGGCGCCTCATCCCTCGTCATCGGCGGCCTCAATCAGCGCACCCCCACTCATCATTGGGACGGTCGCATCGACGCGCTGCGCCTCAGCCTCGGTGCCCAGGACGAAGACCGCTTCCACCCCAAAGCCAACCTTTGGAAGAACGCCCTGGTCAACTGGAACGCCACCAAACCCCTCGCCCCCGGCAGCGAATGGTCCGGCTTCGACGGCAAATCCGACTCCAACAACCCCCTTCAAAACGCCATGACCGACCTTTGCCACGTCCTCCTCAACTCCAACGAGTTTCTCTACCTCCACTAAGCCGTGTCAGTCAGTTTTTAGCCCTTATCCTTTAGCCATTATCCTTTCCCGATATGTCCTGCAACAACATCGACTACGTCACCTCCCGTCGTGACTTCCTGCGCACCGCCGGCACCGGCTTCGGAGCCGTCGCCCTCTCCGCGCTCACCGGCCAGTCCCTCTTCGCCAGCAACGCCCCCAACCCTGTTGCCGCCAAGATCCCCCACTATTTCGGACGGGCCAAAAGCGTCATCTTCTGCTTCATGGAAGGCGGCCCCAGCCATCTCGACACCTTCGATTACAAACCCGAGCTCAACAAACTCCACGGCCAGCAGCTCCCCTCCAGCTTCAAACCACCCATCTTGGCCATGGGCGAAGACAACGCTCCGTTGATGGGCTCTCCACGCCAGTGGAAACAACACGGTCAGTCCGGCCTGTGGGTCTCCGACTGGTTCCCGCACGTCGCACAGCACGCCGATGACCTCGCCGTCATCAAATCCTGCTGGTCCAGCGGCATCAACCACGCCGGCGGCGTTTGCTCCATGAACACCGGCTCCATCTTCGGCGGTCGCCCCTCCCTCGGAGCATGGGTCTCCTACGGACTCGGCACAGAAAACCAAACCCTCCCCGCCTTTGTCGTCATCAAGGACAGCGAACGCGGCGTCATCAACGGCGTCCGCAACTGGGGCACCGGCTTCATGCCCGCCGTCTATCAAGGTGTCGAGTTCAGCTCCGAAGGCACCCCCATCCGCAACCTCACCAACCCCAAAGGCGTCACCCTCGAACGCCAGCGCGCCAAACTCGATCTCCTCGGCGACCTCAACCAGCTTCACGCCGCCAGCCGCCAGGACAACAGCGACCTCGAAGCACGCATCCGCAGCTACGAACTCGCCTATAAAATGCAGGCCGAAGCCCCGCAAGCGGTCGACATCGCCAACGAATCCGAAGCCACCAAAAAACTCTATGGCATGGACCAGGAAAACACCGCGGTGTTCGGACGCAACTGCCTCCTCGCCCGTCGTCTTGTCGAAAACGGTGTCCGCTTTGTCCAGCTTTACTCCGGAGCCGGCAGCCGCTGGGACAGCCACAGCAACCTCGAAGGTAACCACTCCAAACTCTGCCACTCCGTCGACCAGCCCATCGCCGGCCTGCTTGCCGACCTCAAATCGCGCGGCATGCTCGAAGACACCCTCGTCATCTGGGGCGGTGAATTCGGCCGCACTCCGATGAGCGAACAAGGCGGCGGACGCGACCACAACCCCACCGGCTTCACCATGTGGATGGCTGGCGGCGGCGTCAAAGGCGGCCAGACCATCGGAGCCACCGATGAACTCGGCCTCTATGCCATTGAGGACCGCCTTCACGTCCACGACATCCACTCCACCATCATGCACCTCATGGGTCTCGACCACACCCAGGTCATCTACAACAACAAAGGCCGTCCCGAACGCATTGACCAAAACGAAGGCCACGCTTATACCAAAATAGCTGCTGTATAGTGCTTTGCTTTGCCTTCCCTTCACGCACCCATGCCGATTTCACGCCTAATCCCGCTGCTCGCCATCATGGCAGCAGGCATTCTCGTTGCGCCCCTTTCTCTTTCCGCGGCCACCCTCTACCAGCAAAACTTCGTCGGAATCAGCGGCAATCTTGGAGTCCACAACTGGCTCGGCTACCAATCCGCCACCGCCATTCCGGTCACCAGCACCTCGGGGAGCTACCGCGCAGGTTCCATCAACAACAACGGCCTGCCCGACACCCCCGGACCCCCGGCCTCTGCCAGCCCCGCCGTTGCCGGATACATCTTTGCCCAAAATTACGCCATCTCCACTTCCGGCACCGTCACCACCGCCGCCTCCAACTACTTTTTGCACATGAACACCACGCTGCCCACGATCCTTGATCTGGATGGCTATTCCTCCCTCAACATCCAGTGGCACCAGAGTGCCTCCAACAGCAATACCAGCAGCCGCCTTGCCATTCAGCTCGATAACGGCTCTTGGTATGTCACCAACAACACCAACACCGGACCCGGATCACAAGGCAACACCACCTTCAGCGCCTTCAATTCCAACATCCTCACCCAGAATTGGTATTCCCTCGACTTCGCCCCCTCTTTTGAACTCGCCGTCGACACCTCCAGCCTTCTCAACTACAACGCCCTAACGGGGCTCGGCAGCAACATCACCGCAGTTGGAATCTACATCGACTCCCTCCCAGCCGCCGTCGCCACCTCCGTTGCTGGAGGCACTGCCGAGAGTTACATCACTCTGCGACTGGATGCCATCACCATTACCGGCGACCTCGTCCCCGAGCCCACCCGCGCCCTGCTCCTCTCTTTCGCCCTCTGCGGCCTCCTGCTCCACCGCAGACGGTCGTAACGAGGGGAGCACACGCATCTTGCGTGTCGTTTTTGGCGTCCCGCCGAAAACACGGACGCGAAGCGCCCGACCGGCTGCGCGCCATGACATCCTCGCTCAACCTCCTTGCGGAACAGAGCACCCAGTCTTCCCTGACCCCCCAATCCCCCAAGAAAACCATAACCCGCTTGCATTGCCAAGCCCCGCCTCATCGTGTATAGATTGAGGCACGCCACCCCATCATGGATGCCTCCACCGAAACCCTGCTGGCCCCGCTGCTGCGCTCCGCCCGGCTCACCGAGTTGCAGAAGGCATTGCATGCCTCCCTCGCCGACGAACAGAGCCGTCGCGAACTTTTCCATGACGAGATCGACGACTCCGTTAAAGCCGAGTTCATCAACGGCGAAATCATCATGCACTCCCCCGCCAAAACCCGCCACCTCAATGCCGTGAAATTCATTGCGCGGCTCCTCGACGCCTACGCAGAAACCCATTCCCTCGGCACCGTCTTCACCGAAAAGGCGCTCATCCGCCTGCCGCGCAACAGCTACGAACCCGACATCTGCTATTTCCGCAAGGAAACCGCCGACCAGTTCACTCCCGATCAAACCCTCTTCCCTGCTCCCGACCTAATCGTCGAAGTCCTCTCCGAAACCACTGAACACCGCGATCGCGGCATCAAGATGGAAGACTACGCCGCCCACGGCGTCTCCGAATACTGGCTCGTTGATGCCGTCGGTGGGTTCATCGAACAATACCTGCCCGGCCCCGAGGGTCTCACCTTCCAGTTGGCCCGCAAAGTCGATCAAGGCACCCTTCCCAGCCACGCCCTCGCCGGGTTCATCCTCCCCGTGCCAGCTGCCTTCGACCCCGTCGAAAACCGCCGCGCCCTGCTCGCCATCCTTCAGTAAGTAGCAGCCTACGTGAGGAGGCTCTTTCTAAAAAGGCCCCTTCCGACATTACCCCGCCGCCCGCTTCTCGCAATAAAGCGCAATCCCATCGGCGCCCATGTCCGTGTGATTCGCACACTGGTATAGATCCCAGTCCGCATCCCGCACCACCCCCTGCAGGCCCGCAAACATCCGCTCGCTCTGCTCATAACTGCGTCGCACCTTCTCCGCATCATATCCCGCGCGCAAAAAAGAACCCACGGTCTGATGAACCTGCGCCACTCGCAGCCGCTCCATCTCCATGTGCGCAGCGACGTCATCCAGGGCCCCAAAATGCGTCAGATACAGCCTTTTGAACTTCATCGCCTGTAACTTCAAAATCGATGCCTCATAAGCCACCGGATCAAACTGGGGAGGTGCCGCCGCCACGCTGATGTAGTTTTGCCCCTGCAACCTCACCCCCGCCACATCACCCGTAAAACAAACCCCCTCGCCCTCGATCTCAAACACATGATGATGCCGCGCATGCCCCGGCGTGTCATGCGCCACGAACACCGTCTCCCCAATTTCAATCCTCCCCCCATCCTCCACCGTCACCATCTGCTCCTCCGGCACCGGCAGCATCTCCCCCCAAAGCTCCTCCATGCGCTCCCCATAAACCATCTTCGCGCTTCCCAGCAATTTTGTCGGATCCATCAAATGTCCCACCGCCCGCGGATGCGCATACACCTTCGCTCCCTGCTTTTGCGCCCACCACCCTGCCGCCCCCGCATGATCCAAATGCACATGCGTCACCAGCACATGTTTCACGTCTCCCGGATCGAATCCCGCCTCTCGAATGCCCACCAACAAATTCTCCAAAGTCGACCCCGGCCCCGTCTCCACCAACGCCAGCTCCCCCGCTCCACACTCGACCAAAAACGCCGCAATCGTCCCCGCCATCCCCCGAAACTTCAAATCCAGCGTGTGAACCTTGCTCATAGCGCCTCAAGAACCATCAGCCTTTAGCCCTTATCCTTTCGCCTTTATCCTTTCCCTCTCAGTCCCTGTCGCCCCAGTTCGACACCGGATAACTCCCCAAAATTTTGATGTGCGCGCCATCCCCACCGACATCCTCCTGCGCCTTTTTGAGTCCTTCATCGTGACAATGCCCCGTCACCTCCAGGAAAAACCTCACCCGGCTCGGCAGCCCCACCTCATCGGTCGTCACCGGACGGTTCTCAATGTGCCGCACGTTGATCCCCTGTTTCACAAACGCTTCAAGAATCTCAAACAAAGCCCCCACCTTGTCATGCGCCGTCACCATCAACAGCGTGTTGTCGTTCCCCGTCGCCGGAGCCGGACGCCGACCCAAAATAATGAACCGCGCCTGTGACGCACTGTCATCAATCGACGACGCAATGATCTTCAAGCCCTGCAACTCCGCTCCCAACGCCGTCCCCAACGCCGCCGACGCTGGATGCTCACACGCAAACGCCGCCGCCTGACTCGTCGAAGGCGCCTCGCGCAGCTCCGCATCCGGGAAGTTCACCGTCAGCCACTTGCGACACTGCGCAATCACCTGCGGATGCCCGTAAATGTAATCGACCGTATCGCGCGACCCGTTTGACATCAGCACCGTCTCCGTTCGCCAAAGAAACTGCGAGTAAATCTGCAACGGCGAATCCACCAGATGATCCAGCGTGTGATGCACCGCCCCTTCCGTCGAATGCTCAATCGGCAACACCCCGTAATCCGCCTCCTGCGAATTCACGCACTCGAACACATCCTCCGTGCTCGCCTCCGACACATACAATACCGAATTCCCAAACCGGCTGATCGCCGCCTGATGCGTCCACGATCCCGCCGGTCCCAAATACCCAATCCGCAAATCCTGCTCCAGCGCCAGCGCCGCCGAAATGATCTCACGATAAATGGCCCTGATCGACTTCTCCGGCAACCTCCCCTTGTGTTTCTGATTCAGCTCAATCAGCTTCAGCAGCAGCTTTTCTTCACGATCCGGGGCATAAATTTCCAGCCCCTCCTTGCGCTTGATCTCGCCCACCTGATGCACCAAATCCGCCCGTTCATTCAGGAACTTCAGCAGCTCCCGGTCAACGCGGTCAATCTTGGTGCGGATGTCTTCAAGGCTCATGGCAAAAAATTCCCTGTAAGACTTAGAGCAAGGCATCCAGCGCTGGAAAGCAGAAAATACCGATAGTTTCGTTTTGCCTCGAAACCTCCCCCCATCAGATGCTCCCATCTGTGGTTATCTGTGTCGATCTGTGGTTCTACTCCAGTCTTGTAAAACCACAGATGGACACCGATAAACCCGGATAAACTGCCTTTCTCTACCGCTTCAACCACCATTCAAAAAACGCATAAACCGCCGCGTTAGACTCCACCGTCGGATCATGCTTCTCCCGATTGGTCATCCCCACCCGGTTCTCCACCCCCAGCAACCGGTTCACCGCCACCGCGTGATTCAGCGCCATCCAGCGCGAAGGAAAATCCTCCGAACCCCCGGATACCAAAAACGGCCGTGGTGCCATCAATGCATGCAACTCCACCAGATCATGCCCCCCCTCCACCAGCTTTTTATACGCCCCGCCACGCGGATTCTCCTTCGTGATCAACCCCCGCTTCGGCACCGCCCCCCGCTCGTTCCCCAAATACCACGGCTCCCAATAATTCACACTCGGCCTCTCCTCGTCAAAAACCACCCCACCATCCGACCACACGGCGCACGCATACTTCTCCCACAAGCACGACCCGAACATCGCCCACTTTCCCCCATACGAATGCCCCACAATGCCAATCCGGCTCTCATCCACCTCCGTTAAATTCGCCAGCACCAACCACGCATTCGCCGCCACATACCCCAGATACGAAAGCGGCTGGCACGCCGCCCCCTCACTCAGCACCGGCTTCCGCGCATCCCCACCCGGCGACCCAAAACTCAACGTCACAAACCCCCGCTTGGCCAGCTGCAACGCAAAATCCCGCAAGGGCTTCCCGCCCAATCCCGCACTCGTCTCCGCCTCATAAAACGGCACCACCACCGCCGGAAACGGACCTTCCCCCTCCGGCACCATGAGATACCCCAGCTCACTCCTCCCCGGTGCCATCGGCACCCGCACCCGACTTTGCCAGAAATTCTCCCGCTTCACCCGCTCCAGCACCTCGAGCTTCAGCTCATCACCCGTCAACAACCTCGGCCACTCCCCCATCAATCCATGCCACGTCTCCAAAATCTCAGCCCTTCGCTCCTTCCATTCCTCCGCCGACTTCACCACCCGCCCATCCTCAAACACCAACGGCGACCGATGCCCGCTCAGCTTCCCCGCAAACTCCCCCGGCACCTCAAAAAAACTACGGATCTCCCCCGGCAGCTCCGCTTCCTGTGCCGACCCCTGAACAACACCCAGCAAAATCGCCAAAAGACATCTGAAAAATCGCCACCTGATTGTCATCACCTACAAACGCCACTCCTATAACCTCATCCATCACCCGGTTCCTGTTTCGATCGAAAAAGCGCATCCTTCGTCGTTTTTAAATCACCTTCCCTGCCCATCCGCCACCTACATAACCCCAGCTTACAGTTGCACTCCGCCTCTGTGAGACTAAAAAATCTCATTTTCCGCATTCACCGTGGACGTCATCATCGCCACATCTCCTCCCGCCATCAGTCCGCCGATTCGACCGTTTGTTCCCATGAAAGTTCTTATCACCAACAACCGCCTCGAGTTTCGTGGCGGTGCCGAAAGTTTTGTGCGCGACCTCGCCCGCAACCTGCAATCCTTTGGCCACACCGTCATGGCCTACAGCAGCGACCTCGGCCAGCGCGACCGGCTCCTCACCTACGACCAGGTTCCCGTCACCACCGACCTCGCCAACCTCCCCTTCAAACCCGACATCATCCACGCCCAGCATCACCTGGATGCCATCACCGCCATTGCCGCCCTTCCGGGCGTTCCCGCCGTCTACCACATTCACGGTGCCGTCTGGCGCGACCGACCGCCCATCCACCCCGCCATCAAACATTACCTCGCCATGTCCCGCACCATTCGCGAGCGGGCCATGATCGAAAACAACATCCCCCCATCCGATATCACCGTTTTTCTCAACAGCGTCGATCTTCACCGCTTCCAACGCATTCGCAACCTGCCCGAAAAACCCCTTCGCGCCCTCTTCTACAATCCCAATCACGGCCCCCAAAGCCCTGTTTACCAAACCATCCGCGAAGCCGCCGAAACCTGTGGACTTACTCTCGACGCCATCGGCTACCACTTCAGCAACATGATCAACAACCCCCAGGAAGTGCTCTCCACCTATGACGTGGTTTTCGCCTCCGGCCTCTCCGCGATCGATGCCCTCGCCAGCGGCTGCGCCGTCATCGTGGTCGGCGCCAACGGCTGCGGTCCCCTCATCTGCCGCGAAAACTACGACCGCCTTCGCACCGTCAACTTCTCCATTCCCATCAATTCCCCGCCCCCATCCGTCGCTGGGATCATCGAAGAAATCCGCCGTTACTCCCAGGAAGACGCCACCGCCATCTGCCAAACCCTCCGTCACGATGCCGATCAGCAACGTTCCACCCGCGACCTCATCCGCATCTACGAATCCGTCATCCAGCAATACCACGACCATCCGCCCAGCCTGGAGGACCAGATGCTCGGCCTTTCCAACTACTTGCGCACCCTGGTGCCGCTCATCAAAATGGTGGACGACAACCAATGCCAAAACGGCATGCCCGCCTACAAAGCCGAAGCCATCGACGAACTCAGCAACCACTTGCTCAACATCGTCAACATCATCCGGCATCCCTAACAACTCCGCCTTTCCATGAGCCACCCCATCCCACTATCCGACACGCCAACACGATGGGAACCGGTTCTCGAAAGTTGCCTCCAGGAACTTCGCGCCTTCATCACCACTCCCGGCCTCGGCAGCCTCGGCCTCGGCGTTGCTGATCTCGACATGCAACTTTGGATGCTCGGTCAGGAATGGCTGCGCGAGCATCCTCCGCTCACCCCCGCCACTGGACTCCGCGACGTTTACCTCACCACTCAAATTTACGACAAAGGCGGCCATACCCCGCTCATCGGCGACTTTGCCCGCGCCCTCGCCTCCGACGAAAACACCGGAGACTCGGCCCCGCCCCATCTCATCGTCACCAACCTCCTCGCCCACAACAAACCAAAAATCTCGCAGGCAATCCTCGACCGGCTCGACTTCCATTCCGATCAGATCACCCTCCTTACCGGTCCAACCCTCGACGAGCGGCTGCATCAGCTCTTTACCCAACTCATCACGCTTCGACCCAAGCGCCTCTTTCTCTTCCACCACCCCGACGACCCCCTTCCCTGCGTCGTCGCGCATGATGCCATCTGCCCCCGCCGTTATCTCGTTCACCACGCGGATGCCACCCCCTCTTTCGGTCTGCATCTTCCCGACACTCCGGTGATCGAACTCAATCCCTACGCCGCCGCGCTCTCGCGCAGCCAGGGGCTCGATCCCGGACTGCTCATCCCCACCTGTCCCGATCCCGGTCCACGCCCCACCGGGTTCCTGAGCCGCGGCAAACTCGTCACCGCCACCTGCGGGAGCGAACACAAATATATCGGGGCCACCAGTTGCCCCTACACCCAGGCCGTTGCTGTCATCCTCAGAACCACCGGCGGCTGGCATATTCACATCGGCCCCCTCAGCGAGACATTGCTGGCTGAAATCCATGCCGGACTCGACCGCTTCCAAATTCCCCCCGACCGTTTCACCCACGTTCGCTGGGCCCCTTCCCTCGCCCATTGCCTGTGGGAGCACCATTGCGATCTTTACCTCTCCTCCTACCCCATCGACGGCGCCCGCGCCAATGCGGAGGTTGCCGCCTCATCCACTCCGCATCTCCGCCGGCTTTGCCATCCCGGCACCCCGGCCTCTCCCGATTTTTTCGAATACGAAGGCGGGCTTACGTGGCGCAATTGGGACGACCTCATCGCCACCCTCCAAACCCTCATCGCCGAGCCAACCTCTCTGGAGAATCGATCCGTCGCCATTCGCGAGTCCTACCAACGCCTTCATCACCCCGAGATCTTTGCCGCCAACCTTCGGGAGCTGCTCGATCACGGCCCCGGACATCAGGATCCGCAATCTGAATCAAGACAACTTCAGGTCATGCGCACCGTCATGCATCACAGTCTGGTTCAAGCACGCAAAAATCATCTCGAACTCCTACGTCATCGCGACCAAACCATTGCAAAGATTCAGTCTCTCGAGCAGACCATCCAATCACTTCAGCGCCCCGTCCGCCGTTGGTGGCAGCCGTTCAGAACCCAATCAGATTAAAGTCATGTCTACCGCCACCCTCGTATCTGGACTGCGGCCAAGGGCCTGTTCGACGACACCGAGCAGATGACGTGACTGTTCCAACAACGAAAGCGCCACCACATCGCCCGGCTTCAACCCCGCCATCAGCGCTTCAGACAAACCTGCCCCTCCCATCAACACCACACAAGCCGTGCCTACCGCCACCAGCTCTTGGTGCAAACGCTCAAGACTAAAGTTGCCGCCCTTCCAGACTCTTCCCGCGCCTGGCCGATGCTCATACGACGGCAATAACATCACCTCATCCGCCCCGGCCAAAGCCCCTGGTAACTGCTTTTGGTAGACCCAGTCCTGACCGCCCGTCGCCCTTGGTTGAATCACCAGCACCACCCGCCGCCCCGGAAACTGCTGCCTCAAACTCTGCAAAAATCCCCGCAACGCCGAAGGATGCGTCGCCTTGTCCGAGACCAGCACGTGGCTCCCCACCAACGTCTTTTCCTGCCGGTTCGCAATGCCCTTGAACTCCGCCATCGCCAGTGCCGATTCCGCATACGAAACCCCAAAATGGTCCGCCAGTGCCGCCGCCATGGCCGCATTTTTCACGTTCATGCGCCCAAAAAGGCCCAGCTTGAATTCCACCCCGCCGAACCGAAACCGCGAGCACTCCTTCTCCAATTTTACATCCTCGATTCGCTCATCTGCCATCTCATCAGATCCCACCGAGATCACCCTGCAACCCGCCTCCCTTCGCAAACGCGGCGTCGCCTCGTCATCCTCCGACAACACCAAACACCCCGACTCCGGAAGCAACTTCACCAAATCGATGAATACCTCCAGCAACGACTCCATCCCATCATACAAGTCCGGGTGATCCTCCAACACATTCGTCACCAAAACTCCTTCCGGACGATAGTGCATGAACTTTGGCTGCCGATCATCAAAACACGATGCATATTCGTCCCCCTCCAGCACCGCAATCGCCGCCCCGCTCCGCAACCTCGCGGGCGACTTCAGGTTGTCAGCCAGCCCCCCCACAAAGTAGTTCGGTGACCGGCCCGCATGTTCCAAAATCCACGCCAGCATCGCCGTCGTCGTTGTTTTGCCAAGCGCCCCCGCCACCACCGCATTGCGCGAATTCATTAAGAAATGGCGGTTCAAAAATTGCGGAAACGAGCAGTAGTCGAATCCATTTCTCATCACCCACTGCAACTCAGGATTGTCTTCAGTCACTCTCTTGCCCACCACCACCAGATCCGTATCCGCCGGGATGTTGTGTTCATTGTAAGGCGTTGAAATCACCAGTCCGGCCTGCACCAAATAATCACTCATCGGAGCATAACAACCCTCATCAGATCCCGTCACCCGCCATCCCTCCCGAGCCAGCGCGGCCGCAATCGGTGCCATTCCCTTGCCACAAACACCAATGAAGTGAAGCCGCTGTTTGGTGTTGTTGCTCATTTGAATCGTCCAACCTGTTTTTCGTTCGGCGTAGATTGCCTACTTATTAGTTGCCCAAATATTTTCAAAGGTGACCGCATTTTCATTAATTTTTTCAATGCTTCACAATCCTGATCCCCCCAGCTTAAAATGGATCATGCGTTTTCACCTTTGCCTCATCGCCCTGCTAACCACGAGCGTCAACGCCCAAACCCCCCAATTCCGCCCCCAAACGATCGACTCCGCCATCCAAATCGGCTACGGACTCGCCATTGCCGACGTCCAGGGCGACGGCAAACCTGACATCCTCCTCGCCGACAAAACCCAAATCGTTTGGTATGAAAACCCCACCTGGCAAAAACACGTCATCGCGGAGAACCTCACCGAAAAAGACAACGTCTGCATCGCCGCCCGCGATATCGATGGCGACGGAAAATGCGAAATCGCCGTCGGCGCCGGCTGGAATCCCTCCGACACCGAAACCAGCGGCGCCGTCTTCTATCTGATTCCTCCAGCTGACCGCACCCAGAAATGGGAACCTGTCGCCCTTCCCCACGAACCCACCACCCACCGCATGAAATGGGTCAAACGCGGCAAAGACCGTTTTGATCTCGTCGTGGTCCCCCTCCACGGACGCGGCAACAAAAACGGCGAAGGTGCCGGAGTGAAAATCCTCGCCTATCAAAAACCCGCCAACCCCCGCCACCCCTGGCCCACCGAAGTCATCAGCGACGACATGCACCTTACCCACAATTTTGATGTCACCTGGGGAGATGAACACCAGGAGAAGATCCTCCTCAGCGGAAAAGAAGGCTGGGAAAGTCGCTTCCTGTTAAGTCCGGTTAGTCCAGTCCGAATTATCTCCCAATTCACCCACCAAAACCAACCAGAGCTCAAAGGCATCGGAGAAATTCGGCAATTTCGCCGCCAACTGCTAGTTGCCACCATCGAACCCATGCATGGCAACCAACTAGTCCTGTATTCAGTCTCCGGGATTACTCGTGGTGGTCCCTACGGCGCAACCCGCTCCGTCCTCGACGACACCCTAGCCGATGGACACGCCCTCGCCACCGCCGACCTCCTCAACCTTGGCCACGATCAAATCATCGTCGGCTGGCGCGCCATGTCCAACCGCCTCGCCAAAGTCGGCATCAAGATGTTCATCGCCAAAGACACCGACGGCCGCGAATGGGAAACCCATCTCATCGATGATAACACCATGGCCTGCGAAGACCTCATCATCGCCGACCTCAATGGCGACAACAAACCCGACATCATCGCTTCCGGCCGCCGCACCCAGAACGTCATCATTTACTGGAACGAGTCAGTGACCTCCGCCTCCGCCACAAAAAATTAGCGGGGTTATCATCCTCACCATTCTTGTCCGTGTTGCAGGACACCAATGTCAACAAGGTGCTACTCTCTGGCGCGCCATCAACCGACTCTACCTGAAATTGGTTGGCCGTTGACCGGCTAAACTGCCATGGGCCATGCTCATGGTTCTCTATAAGGTTCTAAGGAGAAACCCCTCTATATTTGCAAAAGAATGTTATAAGGCGATTTTCGATTTATAATTCACTCTTATTGATAATCATGCAAAGCGCAATATCTGGTCAAGCTTTAGCAATTTCGACTTATTCTCCATAATTGATCCCTATAAAAGCCATACCCATATTGAATTTCAACGGAGCAAAGTTATCCCTATGAAATTATCAATATTTATAACAAAAGTTATTTTATTCATCGCCACTCTTCCTTTCTTTGTCGCTCAACAAGTCCGTTCACAGGATTACTTCGACATCAGTTTCGACAACGCAGTCCAAAGCACCAATCAAAACTACCCCTCTTTGGGTCCATATTTCGATGGAACCACCCTTAATTTCACCGACATTGCCCCGGCCTCTGGACAAAACATCGACCTCCGACTCACCGTCACCGATGTCATTGGGAACTATCAATTCATCGGTTCTTTTCCCAATTACAAGCAGGGGAGCTCCAACGAACCAAACGGTGACCTCGGTTACTTTTATGAACACCTTGGCGGCGCGCCCTTCGGAGCAGGCGGTCTGACTTACAACCTGGATTTTTTTGAAGGTGGCACCAATTTCACCACCCCTTTTACGATTCCACTGTTCCGCCTGATGATCTATGATGTGGATGGAGAAGCCGTCCAAAGCGAAGGCGTCCGTGTCTTCGAAGAAGATGGATTTGTCGCCTATCAGTTGCCCACCATTGGCGGCATATCTGTCACTGAGAACGCTGGCGACTTTTTATTCACCGGTCCGGGGACCAATCGCGCGGAAGACGATCCCAGCGGAGCGTTTATCCTGATCTTCGCAGATACCTCGTCGATCCGGTTGCAGATGGAAGCCAACACCACCAGTGGAAACTCGGCCAACGGGATCTTCTCCGCCATCGACGGCGATCTGAGCCTGTTCAATGGAAACACCGACGATTTCGACGACCCCGTTCCCACCCCCGAGCCCTCCTCTGCTCTGCTCCTGGCCGTCGTGGGAGTTCTGGGCATCATGCACCGCAAAAGGCCTGCCTGCTGATTCCGACACTCCGGTGGTGATTGAACTCAACAAGCGATCACCACTCATCACTCATCACACCCCGGGGCCTTCACCAAACCCTCGCCCACAGCACCTTCAAATAGCGGCTGTCCGGACAATTCGACATCACCGGATGGTCCGCCCCGGGTCCTGTCCGATCCAGAATTTGCAGCTTCCGCCCGGCCCGGTGCGCGATCCCTGTGACGATCTCCTCAAACACCTCCACCGGCATCAATCCCGAACAAGAACACGTCGCAAACAACCCGCCCGTCTCCACCAGTGACAACGCCAGTTTGTTGAGGTCATGATAGCGCGCCTTGCCTTCTTCAAACGCCTCGCGTGAAAAAATCAGTTTCGGTGGATCAAGAATCACCGCATCCCAAGTCTCCCCGTTTTTCTGCATCTGCCGCATCCAGGTGAACGCATCGGCATGCACAAAATTGACGCGCTGTTGATTCAAGTTCGCGTTTTTCTTCGCCAGCTCAATCGCCTTCTCATCCAGGTCCACCCCCGTCACCTCCTCCGCTCCCCCCATCTTTGCCGCCACAGAGAATCCTCCCGAATAACAGCACACATCCAGCACCCGACGACCTTTCACCCACGATCCCCACTTCGCCCGGTTGTCCCGTTGATCACAAAAAAATCCCGTCTTGTGCCCGTGCTGAAAATCCACATGAAAACGCATGCCGTTCTCGGTGATCCGACCGCTCTCCACCCCGGTTCCCACCATCTCCAGCGCCTCCTCAATCTCCCGCTCCGACAACGCCTCCGCCCGCTGCGCTGCGTTGTCCATGTGAATGGTGACCTGCTTGGTTCCCAACAACTCCTGCAAAATAGGCACCCATTCTTTCGCCTTCCGCAGCGCCGTTCCATTGCTCACCTCCACCGCCAGCACGTCCCCCAATTTGTCCACCATCAGGCCCGGAATCCGGTCCGCATCCGCATGCACCACCCGAAAGGCATCCGTCGTTTCCTCAAGCCGCAACAAATCCTTCCGCAGCGACACCGCCTCGCGCAGCAACCGCTCAAAATGATCCGCCGCCAGCGGCTCGGATCCGTGCTGAAAAATCCTCAATGGCACCCGTCCACCCGGATTAAAAAAGCCGTGCCCAAACACCTTGCCTTCCTTGTCATAAACCGTCACCACATCCCCGCGTCTGGCATCCGGCGACGCCGCGAGGATCATGTTCGGATACACGTTGGGCTGAAACGAAAAATACTTCATCTGCACCCACGGCGCCTGCCAGTCCACACTTTCAGCAGGCAATGGACGGGAACGGGAGGGCTGGCGTGAAGGAGGTCGAGGCATGTCGCGAGGCTAATACGCAAAGCTAATCCCGCTCGCAACCAAATAGCACTCCCCTTCATTTCATAAGCCATACCCTTACTCTGCTTAAACCGCGCCCACAGAGCGCCGCCTTCCATCCCGCCATCTCAAGCATTTCCAGACATCCAATGGCAAAAACCTCATATCTCGTGTGAGATGTTGATGTTATTAATCACCTCCATTTTTAATCGAAATGCAAACCGAATCATTGCACCACATCCCGGGCATAACCCGCTCGCAAGCTGGCTTGCTGGAAGCCTCCGGCGTCAAATCGACCGAAGATTTGGCCAAAAACCACCCCGAAAAACTGCTGCGCTGGATGACCGAGGTCAACGCAGATCAACGCATCGTGCGCCGACTTCCTGATCTCAATCAAGTGGCCCAGTGGATTAACGAAGCGCGCTCCCTGCAACCCGCTTAAGCAAGCCCAAACCGAACCAGGTCAAGGCACCGGCATGACCGGCTCAGGCTTGTCGATCTCCAGCGGTTCGTCCGGAAACACAATCCGCACCGCCTTCACTTCCGACTGATAACTCGGATGTGCCTCTACGATCCACTTCTGAACAAATTTTTGTATGTCACTCCGCGCGGTTTCGCGGATCGTTGTCAGATGCCTCGCGGCCCGCGCATTCAGTTCCGGCGTGATCGATTTTTCCAGTTCATCCAGCTGTTGCGCCGAATCAAAACGCAGCCACGTGCCGTCAGATTTTTTCTCCAGTCCCGACGTATCAATCGCCACCGGTAGGCTCGGCTGTGCGGGTGGCGCTTCAATCGTCAGCACCCCGTCCTCCAGCCTCGCCTTCTTCATCTCTGACAGTTTGATGTGAAACCGGTAAACTGCGGGCACCCGGATCTCGCTCGTCGCCGTTCCCAGATACACCCAGCCCCACGCCCCATAACGCGAGTCCGACTTGCGAAAGATCTCCGTCGTCTTCATCGGCGACGCCACCTCCAAAACATCGCCATGCGTTGGCAGGATCTCCAGGATCACATCGCGATGTTCACTCACCGACCCCTTGGTCTTGAAGAACTCACCCGCGCCCACCGCCATCACCACCTTGTCGAACAACTGCTTCAACGGCATGCCAAAATAAAACACCATCCCCGCTCCCAAAAGCATCAGCACGATCAACACCAGCGCCGACGCGCCAAAACAACCCATGCGTCCCGACCGCCTTCCACCCGCGCGTTGTTGCTCGAAATAATCCGGGGGTATCAAGGAATCACTCATGCCGTGCCCAACCCTCCGCTCATCGCGCCCCCACGTCAAGCAACCGCCACTCCCCGACCGCAACATCCTCCAGCGAATACTCCCCAAATCGCGACCGGTGCAACGCCGTCACCTTCCAGCCCTGACTCGCAAACATCCGCCGCACCTGATGATAGCGCCCCTCCATCAACGTCAACCGTGCATGCAGATCATCCACCAGTTCCAACTGAGCTGGCAAACAAGGCTTCTCCTCGCCGCGCAACATCACCGTGCCACTCGCAAACACCTCCACCAAAGACGCGTCCAACGGCTTCTCTACCGTCACCTCATACACCTTCTCCACCTCCGACTTCGGTGAAGTCCAGCGCTGCACCAGATCGCCCCGATCCGTCACCAGCAACAACCCGCTCGTGTCCCGGTCCAGCCGTCCCACGCTGGTCACCGCCGGCTTTCGATCCGACCACTGCGCGGGAAGCAATTCATAAATCGTCGCCCCCTCCCCGTCGGATCTCGTGCACACGAAATCCAGCGGCTTGTGCAAAATCGCCAGCAAGCCCTCTGCTGCCTCCAGCGGCTGCCCCTTCACCAACACATCCTCCGACGCCACCCGCACATCCGCCCGTTCCGCCACCACGCCCTTCACCGTCACCAACCCATCCGCCACCATCCCCTGCGCCTCACGCCTGGTCCCATACCCCAACGAACCCAACAATTGATCCAACCGGCGAAGCTTGCTCATAAATGAGATCTACTACTTGTTGCGCTCAACCGCAGCCGGTTTCTCGAATTTGTCTTCCGGTGATTTCCATGTTCTCGTATCAATAATTGCCACTTTTTTGGCATGATATACCAATACGATCAGTCCGAAGCGTTGATCGTTGTCCCAATTCCCAGTCTGGCTCAACCGCTTGGTTCGCCAGAACTCAAATCTCCAAAATGGCCCTTCTCCAAACTCTTTCACCATGGCCATCACCTGCATGCTGCCAGAATGCTGATTATTTGCATGATGCTCCACATTGTCATCAGGCTTAAATTTGGCGACCCAATCGGCGTTATGAACCTCAAACATCAAAGGATTAAACCCCTCCGCCTTCACGGCTTTGCGCGACGCAGCAAGGGCGTCTTCAATCGATAGATGTGGCATGAGCGCATCATATCGATCCTGCGCCTTTGTAGTTGATACAGTCACCGCCAACTGCAAAAAGAGAATAAGAAGAATAAACGGACGCGAGATCATAAATTGACTTTAGCGCCTCGCCGAGATTCACACAAGTCAGTCACCTTGACCAACTCGTCTGCCTTCGCTCCAGGCTTGACTCCGCCAACCCAATCCTCCTATTCTATTCTCTACCCTCACCGCTTCATCCCGCGATACCGATCCATCATGAAGAATCCCGCCCTCTCTCATCTCCTGCCAGTTCTCGGCCTGGTCATCAGCCTCATTTGCGTTCTGCCAATACCAGGCCACGCCGCCTTGACCTACTCCGGCACGCCTTACAGCGAAGGATTCAACGGACTCGCTTCCACCGGTCCGACCACCTGGATCAACGATGTCACCGTCCCCGGCTGGCATTGGGCCATCAGCAACACCCCGCCCACCGGATACAGCACCCCTGCCACCTATACCGCTGCCAATGGCTCAGGCCCGGCACAGAGCGCCATCCTTAGCATCGGCAACAATGCCGACCGTGCCCTTGGCAGCCAGAATGGCAATGTCGCCGGCCAATCCATCACCTTCGGCCTCTCCTTCACCAACGCCACCGGCAACACCCTCAACAATTTCACTCTTGGCTACACCGGCGAGCACTGGCGTGCCATCACTGGCGACACTTTCGGCCCCAACACCCTGCAGCTGCAATACCAGGTCTTCACTACAGGACCCGGCAGCCTCACCGAAGCCTCCGGCTGGCTCGATGCCGACCATCTCGACTACACCTCCACCACCATTCCCGCCGGAAACACCGGGCAGAATGGCAACCTTCCCGAGAACCGTTCAGTCATCTCCGGCATCGTCTTCGACATCAACTGGCAGGTCGGCCAGACCCTGTGGATTCGATGGGTCGATACCAACGCCGCTACGGACGCAGGCAACAACGCCACCCTCTCCATGGTTGGCATCGACGACGTCACCTTCACCGCCGCAGTCCCCGAACCCGCGCGCGGTCTGCTTTTCCTTGCTGCCATCGGCGCCTTCACCCTCCGACGCCGCCGGTTTCTCTCCTACAACCCCGCCACCTCCCAGCCTTTGCGATAGTCCCGCGTCACCAACTTGGTCGCCGCCTCTGAATTTGCGAACGACAGCTTCGCCGCGTCCCACTCCAATGTCTCGTTCGGAAACACCGAAGCCAGACATCCCAGCAACACCGCCTCCGTCAGCGGTCCGCTGTAATCAAAATTCGCGCTCGGCTTCTCACCGCCCTTCAAACATGCGTCAACATACTCAAGATAGTGATCGCGCGGCTCCAGCTTCGGATACCTGAAGTCTGCAAATTTCTCCTTCGGATGCAAGGTCGGCGTGCTGCCATGCGGGGACAGCAACACCCCTTCCGTCCCAATATATACACTGCCCTGGTCCGGGAATTTCCCTGAAATCATCGCCATCACCTCCTGCGGCGGCAACGACGCGCCATCATACCAGGTCACCTTCACCTTGTCCGATTCGGTGAACTGCGTCCCGGGGAACACATATTCCACCTTGGCATTGATCGCCCAACTGTCCTTGTCCACCGGTGCCGGTCCCGTCGACTTCACCGAAACCGGACTCCCCAAGCCCAAAGCCCGATACCAGCCACTGAACATGTGGCAGCCCATGTCACCCAGCGTCCCCGTGCCGAAATCTCTCCGCTTGCGCCAGTTCGACGGATGATACACCCCGCTCAGATACGGACGCTCCGCCGCCACCGCCAGCCACTGGTCCCAGTTCAACCCCTCCGGCACCGCATCCTCGCGCACCGGCAACGGATTCATCTCCCCCCAGAACTTGTGCGAAAAACTATGCACCTCCTTCACCTTTCCAATCGCGCCGTTTTGGATCATCTCCACCACCAGCCGCTCCGTGAACGACGACGAAACCTGAATCCCCATCTGCGTCATCACCCCCTTGTCCCGCGCCAGTTTGGTCACCACACGACACTCATGCAGCGTCTGTGTCAGCGGCTTCTGGCCGTAGACATGCAAACCCTTCTGCAGAGCCGTCATCCCAATCGGACCATGCATGTGATCCGGCGTCGAGATGTTGACACTGTCCAGTTCCTCTTTCGCCAGAAGCTCCCGCCAGTCCGCATACACCTTCACATTGGGCCACTGCTTTTTCACCCTCGCGAAATTTCGCGAATCCACATCCGCCACTGCCACCAGCTCCCACGACTCATGCCTGGCGAGTTGCGTCATATCGCTCCACGCCATCCCGCTCGCCCCAAAACTCGCATGCCGCAGCTTGCCATTTGGCGACGCCGCACGAGCCCCTGAAGTTACAAACGGAGCCGCCATCAAACCAGCAAACCCTTGCTGAATGAACCGACGACGGGAAACGCCGGCATGCGAACCGGAGAAAGTAGAAAATTCAGTGCTCATGGAAGGAGAGATTCGATCATTGTCATGAACCTATAAACCCCACCCGCGCTGTTCTTTTCTTCGGCGGGCCAAAAAACGGAAAACCATACAAAATCACCGGATTTTCGTCTCGGAGCCGCACCGTCTGTTCACGCGTGCATGACGCTTGGGACTTCGCTCGCATTCGAAAACCAGCGGCAACAGTCGCCTGCCATTTGGAGGAGCCATGAGTAACGGCGGCATGCGGGTCTCAACTCGTCCTCACCACGCCTGACCTGCGCGTTTTTTTCGACATTGCACGCATAAATTGGCAATCATGAGTTTTTACAGGTGCTAATGCAACCGCTTGCTAGGCTCCAATTATCATGGTCGCTAATTTGAGCGCCGATATGAACACTTGAACAACTGAACCGTCCATCATTTTTCCTTATGTATAAGCTCTGGCTTTTTTCGATACTGTTGATATTGTTCACCCGACCAGATGCCAAGGCTCAGCAATTGGAAGTGGCATTCTCCATTCAGGACGACCTGTTGACTTGGTTTTCTGTTGATGACCCAAGCATTCAAAACACCATTTCAGTGACCGGATTGCCCCCCTGGTTGGAGGGCAACGCCCTCGCTTATGATACCGACAACGAACGCCTGCTATTTGTCCACGGCAACACCTTGACCAACCGCGCCATCTACGCGGTGGATCTGTCCGGTGTCACCCTCTCTGCCAGCGGAACCGTAAGCGCCGGCGCAGCCGTCAACCTTGGCACCATGTCATTTGAAGGCCCCCGTGAAGTCTACGGTGGCAGTTTTTACAATGGCTCCTATTACGTTCTCATTGATGGCACGGACAGCTTGCGCAAGGTGAGCTTCGATGCCGCAGGCACGATCACCTCCCAAATAAACATCAACCTCCCTGGAAGCCGGGACATGTTTCTTGGCGACATCGCGTTTGCCGCCAATGGCGACCTCTGGATCGCTGGATTCAACCAGTATGATGGCAGTCCTGCTGACGACCGCTTGTGGCGCTTTTCAACCGCTGATGGAGGCAACACCTTCGATTATCAACAGACCATCGAACCCGCTGGCGACCGTTACAACGGCATCTTCTTCGATGTCACTGGCACCGATCTATATGGATACCGCTACAATACCGTGATCAATGGATATGGCGGCATCGACACCACCACCGGCGCTCCAACTTTGATCTACAGCGGATATCCCTTCATCCAGGGAGGCGATCTTTCCAACGGCTTCTTCATCGGCGTCGAAGTCCCGGAACCCACCAGCGCCCTCATGGTAATGACCGGTCTAGGATGCCTCTTCGGCAGACGCCGCCGTGCACAGGCGTGAAGCAGGTCACCAATGCCACCACTGGACGGGAAGAATCGATTCGAGCCACTTCTTCGACGCCCCCTGAATGCTTATGTCTGAGAACCTCCGCGGGAGGCCCGACAGCACGCTGGTTGCAGAAGTGTTAAGGTGGCTATTCTGGATTTAGCTTGATCACCAAACTTGTGCGGTGTTGGCGTTTAATCCAAGGAGTATCAAAGAAACGCAATTGCTCATTCTCCGAGATTCGAACCTTGGCAGGTAGATAACCGGTCGCCTCACCAGAAACGACCGACTGCCTTACCCCAATCGAAATTTCGTAAGTGCTGCCGCCAGCCCCGAACATGTGCTTCAATCTTGCGCGACCCCGCCCATCGGTTTTGGCGGTCCGGACGAAAGAAGATGCCACCATTTCATCCAATGAACCTGGAGGATGGGGATGCAAAGTCACTAACGCGCCGCTAATGGGTCGATTGGTGGTGGCATCAATCACACGAATATGGATCGCCAGTGGATAAGCCCCGGTCCACGAAAAATTTGGAACCAGCATCAAGCATAAAATCACCAGGGCAGAAACCGAAAAGAACCACTTTAAACATCCTGTGTTAGTAGGTTCGTTGGTCGGCGTTGGATCCATCGAGCAATTTGTTATTCAGCAGTTGGTGGGCAATCCAAGGCGACCCTAAATTAGACTTTAATGACGGTAAATCTGTCTTCTATCCACAAAAGTGTATTTTAGTCCTGAGAAGCGGACTTGGTCCGTGGCTCAATACGGATGCCCAGAGCCGATCAAAGTTGACGAGAATCTGCGAGGTGATTTTGCCTCCGCGACAGCGGATGCGAGGACCATGCCAAAGACTGGCTTGGCGGTAAATCTCGAAATAATCTGGTGAGATCGAGTGTTTTCGGACCAGGAGGTGGCGGAGAGGACCGTCACTCCTGGTCGACCTCGACCTGGTCAATCATCATTCGACTCGTAAAGTGCGGGTCGGTTTGAGGGAAGCGAAAAAGTGATTGGACTCAATCGCGCGCAAACCTATACTGAAAATCCACGTTTTTCTCCATGATTCGGATAACCAATTCCACCCTCTGCTGCTTCCAAGTTTTGGCGCTCTTGCTGGTCTCTTTTCCCGCCTTCGCAGCTCCCCCGGTGGCGCCGGCTAACTTTTCGGTCCGAATCAAGAACGTCAGCGGAAACCTGCGCCACTACGCATTTACTTGGGACGACTCACCCAACGAAACCAGTTACAAACTCCAAATCAAGGTAATCGGGGTAGACCCAGACTTTGTTGATCTGATCCCGAACCTTCCGCAAAACAGTAACTTCGAAGATGGGACAATCAACCAGTGGAACGCTGGCATCACCCTTCAATTTCGTCTACTTGCCGTCAACGGAGAGGGCTCAAGCGCTTCCGCGATAGCGACCATCGTCACAGCGGCTGACGTCGCCAACATCGCAGCCCCTTCGTCATTGGCTGCGGTTCCGGCAAGCGACAGCCAGTTGAATCTCAGTTGGGTTGACAACTCCCACATGGACGACGGCGTCGAACTGGAGTTGCAACGTTTGCCCAACGGGCCCTTTGAGTATCTTGGAGACCGGTTGTTTCTCTTACCACCATCGGTTTCCATCTCTTCGCTGACGGCCAACACCAGCTACAAAATCCGCCTCAAGGCCTACCGGGTGGGATCAGGCAACACGCGAACCTATTCGAGTTCCGTTGAGGTCGTAGGCACCACCGCCGCATTTTCCACCGTGCCGACCAACTTTGTTGCTACCGCAGCCAGTGAAAACAGTGTTCAATACAGCTGGGTCGATCCCTTTTTGAGCGAGTCGGGATTTGAAGTGCAGGGAAAAATCACTGGAGAGCCCGTCGAATATGTGCGGGTGAACTTGTATAATGGCAATCCTCCTCCGGGGGCCCCAGGCCATTTGAATCCGATCGTTACGACTCCCGATGGTCCATTTTTTCCAGGCATGTCCTATGATTTTCGCGTGCGTGCGGTGTCCATTGGAAATGGAACGATTGATGACCAAAGCACCTGGGTATATTCCGCTCCCTCGAACATAAGCACGGTGCAAATGCCCTTTCACCGACCTACCGGCTTAACGGCACCCAATGCTGGCATTACCGAATCTTCCGCTACTCTCAATTGGACAGACAATTCGGCGACCGAGAGTGGCTACGACATCCTTATCAAATACCCCGGTGAATCCCAGTATACTTATTGGGATGAGGTGGCAGCCAACCAAACGACTTACAACATGACCGGCCTGCCACCCGGTGTTGGTGTGCAGGTCGCCGTGCGGGCCTTCTTCCAATTTGATGTGGCGGGACAAACGGAATTCACGTTCTCGGCATTGTCAGATCCTCTGATCTTCACCACCAAAGACACCTTTCCCCAACCCCAGTTTCAAGGACTGGTTGGGCAGAATCTGTCCCATCCGATGACCGTCACCACCGGTTCGCCCAGGGTTTCCTGGAGCGCCTCCGCCCTCCCCGGCTGGCTCTCATTTGACAGCAACACCGGGGTATTTTCAGGAACTCCGCCATCGGCAGGCGTGTTTCAGGTCCCGGTGTCAGCCACCTTTCAAAATGGCTGGGTGACCAACAAAACGGTGACGATTCGGACCATCCATGCCCCGGGTGCGCCGGTGGAGGTGATTCCGCAGAACCAGGTGGCGATGGGATTGGGCGCAGTGGTGGAGTGGGATCTCGGACTGATGTTTTCCGATCCCGACACCCCCTCTGCCGTGCGGGTAAACACCAACCTCGGAAACTATCACATGGCGCTTTACCCTGAAGCGACGCCGCTGACGGTCTCGAATTTCCTGGCTTATGTGAATGATCCGAACCCGGCGGGGAACTACAACGATTCGATTTTCCACCGTTTGATCCCCGGTTTTGTGGTTCAAGCAGGCGGATATAAAGTGCCGAATACCCCCTATGTGTTGACCTCAATTGCGTCCAGGCCCGATCTTCAGAATGAATCGGGGCTCACCAATGTCCGTGGAACGGTGGCGATGGCAAAATTTGGGGGCGATCCCGACAGCGCTACCAGCCAGTTTTTTATCAATCTCGTTGATAACTCCGATGGCCTGGATGCTACCAATGGCGGTTTTACCGTCTTTGGCCGTGTGGTTGGTCCAATGACCGTGCCCGATCTGCTTTCCACTCAGCCAACGAGCGACCGGACCGTCACCATTGATGGAGCGAGCGGAAGTGTCCTGGATTTTTTTCCCGACCTGCCAGTTTCCCCACCCGCTCCGGTAACGATCAATTCCATCACCTCCGTGCCAGTGTTGAACTTTGCGATGACCAACAACTCCAACCCGGCTGTCGTGGCCGTGACCCTGCAGGACGATGAGTTGCAAATGACCAGTCTTTCACCGGGACAAAGCACGGTGACTTATACCGTCACTGATCTGGACGGCAATGTGGTGACCCGGGAGGTTTCGGTGCTGGTGCGTGAAACCGTCGACGAATGGTTGCTTGCGGGGAATCTGCCAGTGGGTCAGCAGGGCTTTGATGACGACGCGGACTTTGACGGCCTTACGAATATCGAAGAGTTTGCCTTCATGGGTTCGGTGCTTCAAGCCGACGATGCCTCCGTGCGACCCACGGCCGTGACCGTGGACGTGTCAGGCACCGACCGGCAGGGCATCCAGTTCAATGCCCGCAAATTCGGTCCAGGCTTGAAGTATGTGGTGGAGGTCTCGGGCAATCTGTCAGCCGCTTCGTGGGAACCGGTGTGGTCCTGGACCGCTGATTCGTGGCCTCCACAACCCGGAGTGGAGACTGCCGCCATCAATTTGCCCACGCGTTTCATCGACCACGACACTCACTACGAATTCAAGATTTTGGATCCGGTCCCTGTGTCGGTGGGCAATCCACGTTTTCTGAGAGTGCGTCTGATCAAGGATTCCGATCCGGATTAACCGGATCAGCGCCCCCCTCGAATTCTTTTGGAGTGCGGGGCTCGGCACCGCTTTGGATTTGGGATTTGAAAAAGGGATGCGCCATCGATAAACTGGATCAATGCCCCCGGAAGATCCCACCCCAAAAATCCAAAGCGGCGCGGAGCGCCGCACTCCATATTGGCCGCATGCGCCGGCACATCGGTTGGGGGAAGGTGGGACGTTTATTGTGACGGCGGGGACTTATCAGAAAGAAGCGTTCTTTGTTGGCAATGAGCGACTAAAGGGGCTTCACGATGGTCTGTTGAAGTATGCAGCGAAATACGGATGGGATCTGGAGGCTTGGGCGGTGTTTCCGAATCATTATCATTTCATCGGTCATTCGCCCAAGGAAGCGGAAGACGGGGCGGTTTCGCTACGAGGGTTCCTGGCGGATTTTCATCAGCACAGTGCGGGATGGGTCAATGGTTTGGATGCGATGCGGGGTCGCAAAGTATGGAATAACTACTGGGAGACGCGGCTGACTTATGAGAAGAGCTATTTGGCAAGGCTGAACTACGTGCATCAGAATGCGGTAAAACATGGGCTGGTGCCGGTGGCAAATTTGTATCGTTGGTGCAGCGCGGCTTGGTTTGAGCAAGTGGCGGCTCCGTCAGTGGTAAAGACGATCTATGGATTCAACACGGATCAGGTGAATGTGCTGGACGATTTTTGAGGGATTTTTTGGAGTGCGGGGCTTGGCACCGCTTTGGGGGAGGGAAGCCTGGGTGGAGGTGGCGTTGGCAAGATGAGATCCAAAGCGGCGCGGAGCGCCGCACTCCAAACACTCAACTCCACAAGGCGCGATCCAACGCGCGGTAGTTGATGGCTTCGAGGACGCGGTCGGCGATGATGCGGTCTTCGTTGGCGAGATCGGCGAGGGTGCGGGCAACTTTGAGAATACGGTCATGGGCACGGGCGCTGAAGTTCATGCTGGTCATGGCATGCTCGAGATATCCGGCACCTTCAGGATCGAGGGCACAATGTTTGCGGATGAGGCGCGGGGTCATGGCGCTGTTGGTGTGGAGACCACGTTCGTTTTTGAATCGTTCACGCTGGATGGAACGGGCGAGGTCAACGCGCTTACGGATGATGGTGGAGGATTCGGCTTCTTCGGTGGAGGTGAGCGTTTTGTATTCAACCGCAGGGACTTCGACGTGGAGATCGATGCGATCAAGAAGCGGGCCGCTGAGGCGCTGCCGGTATTTCTGGATGGAGGCAGAGTTGCAGCGGCATTGGATCTTAATGCTGCCGTAGTAGCCGCAAGCACAAGGGTTCATGGCCCCGACCATCATGTAATTGGCGGGGAAGGTGATGGAACCGGCGGCGCGGGAGATAGTGACTTTTCCGTCCTCAAGGGGTTGACGCATGACTTCCAAGGTGGAGCGGCGGAACTCGGGGAGTTCGTCGAGGAAGAGCACGCCGTGATGAGCAAGGGAGACTTCGCCGGGACCGGGATTGGTGCCGCCGCCAAGAAGTCCGGCATCGCTGATGGTGTGATGCGGGGCGCGGAAGGGTCGGGTGGCGATGAAGCTGCAGTTTTCGTCGAGGAGGCCGCCAGCACTGTGGATTTTGGTGGTCTCGATGGCCTCCTCCTCGTTCATGGCAGGCATGATGGTAGGGATGCGTTTGGCGAGCATGGACTTGCCGGTGCCGGGCGGGCCGACGAACAAGAGATTATGGCCACCGGCGACGGCGACTTCGATGGCGCGTTTGGCTTCCTGCTGGCCTTTGACTTCGTTGAAGTCGATGGCGTAGTTTTCATGGGCCTGGAAAAACTCGGCGGCGCGGCAGGGTTCGGGTTCGATGTTTTTGTCGCCGCGCAGGTATTCGACGGCTTCGCGCAGGTTGTTGATGCCGACGATGTCGATGCCGCTGACGACGCTGGCTTCGACGGCGACGCGTTTGGGGACGAGGAGGCGCTGACGGCCTTTGGCGCGGGCTTCGAGGGCGATGGCAAGCACGCCGCGAACGGGTCGTAGTTCACCGTCGAGGGCAAGTTCACCGACAATGCTGCAATCGCGCAAGGCTTCGATGGGAAGGTTTTCGCGCGCGGAGACGAGGGCGAGGGCGAGGGGGAGGTCGAAGGCGGGGCCTTCCTTGCGGAGGTCGGCAGGGGCGAGGTTGAAGGTGATGTAGCCGCTGGTGGGCATGTAAAAACCGCTGTTGATGACGGCGGCCATGACGCGGTCGCGGGCTTCTTTAACGGCGGTGTCGGGGAGACCGACGATGGTGATGCGGAACTGGTTGCCGTGGGATTCGTGGCATTCGATCTCGACTTCGACGGCGTTGACGCCGAGCAGGGTGGCGGAATAGGTGCGGGCAATCATACGGGGGTGTTGATGCATGAGTAGCACGGTTTTTGATGAGTGGTGTGGAAAAAACCGCAACGAAGGTGTTTTTGATTTTGTTGCATACATCCGCGTGTTTGGCTGGCTGCGAATCGGAGGTGGTTGGTTGCGATGGCTTGACTTGGACGCGCGTGTGGGTAAACACGGGCGGAAGGTTGGGGTGACTGACAGGCCTCATCCCAATCTTTGATCTTCATGCACCGGTGAACTCGATCGACAGCACCACGGAACCCTCCTTGTCTGGGGAACAGCATGACCTGTTGTTCCGGTTGATCGAGAACGCTCCTTTCGGGGTGTATCTGGTGGATGCGGATTTCCGGCTGCGGCAGGTGAGCGCGGGGGCCATGAAGATTTTTGAGCAGGTGAGGCCGTTGATTGGCAGGGATTTTAATGAGGTGCTGCGGGTGGTGTGGGCGGAGCCGTTTGCGACGGAGGCGATCAAGGTGTTCCGCAACACGCTGGAGACGGGGGAGGCGTTTGAGACGTCGGGGAGCACGGCGTTGCGGCAGGATCTGGGGGTGATGGAGACATATCAATGGAAGATTGAGCGGGTGGCGATGCCGGATGGGAGGCTGGGAGTGGCGTGTTATTTTGCCAACATTACAGAAAGGCAGGAGGCGCAGCAGGAGGCGGCGTTTTTGAGTCAGCTGAGCCAGAAGCTGGCGATGGTGACGGATCCGGCGGAGATCAATGCGATGGCGACTCGGGAGGTGGGGGAGTTTTTAGGACTGCACCGGTGTTATTTTTTTGACGTGCTGCCAGAGGGTGGGGCTTTGAAGATCATGCCGGACTGGCGGCGCAGTGGGAACGATCTGGCGGGGGTGCATCGGATGGATCGGTTGGGCACGGAGGAATGGCGTGAGGCGTTGTATCGGGGAAGGATCGTCATTGATGATGTGCGCGCGCATGAATGGACCAGGGATTTTGCAGACAATTACGAGGCGCTCGACATTCGTGCCTACACGGTGGCTCCGTTTTTGTATGAGGGGCGCTGGGTGGCCTCGGTGAAGGCATGTTCGGATGTGCCGCGGGTATGGAAGAATGGGGATGTGCGCTTGCTGGAGAATGTGGTGGCACGGGTGTGGCCGTTGATTGAACGGGCGCGGGTGGAGGAGGAGTTGCGGGTTTCGGAGGAGAGGTTCCGGACCTTGTTTGAGTCGATTGATGAAGGGTTTTGTGTGATCGAGGTGCTCTTCGATGGTGAGGGAAGGCCGGTGGATTACCGGTTTGAGCAGGCGAATCCGGCGTTTGAGGAATTCACCGGGTTGAGGGGCGTGCTGGGTCGGACGGCGTTGGAACTGGTGCCGGATCTGGAGCCGTTCTGGGTGGAGACTTATGGTCGGGTGGCGATGTCGGGAATGGCGGTGCGTTTCGAGCAGGAGGCGAAGCCGATGAACCGCTGGTTTGAGGTGCATGCATCTCGGATTGGGGGATCGGGGAGCCGCCGGGTGGCGATCGTTTTTAACAACATCACGCACCGCAAGCAGGTGGAGACGGCGTTGGGGCAGCTGACGAGGGAGTCGGATCAGCAGCGGCGTTTGTATGAGACGGTGTTGTCGAACACGCCGGATCTGGTTTACGTGTGGGGGCTGGACCACCGCTTTACTTATGCGAATGAGGCGTTGCTGAAAATGTGGGGCCGGTCAAGGGGGGATGCGATCGGCAAACATTGCCTTGAGCTGGGTTACGAGCCCTGGCATGCAGAGATGCACGACCGGGAAATTGACCACGTGGTGGCGACCAAACATTCGGTGCGCGGGGAGGTGCCGTTTGTGCATGAGACGGACGGGTTGCGGGATTATGACTACATTCTGGTGCCGGTGCTGGGGGACGATGGCGAGGTGGTGGCGGTGGCGGGGACGACGCGGGATGTGACGGAACGCAAACGGTCGGAAAAGGCGGTGCAACTGCGCACGGCGCAGTTTGAGACATTACTAAATCAGGCACCGCTGGGGGTGTATCTGGTGGACGATGCGTTGCGGGTGGCGCAGGCGAATCCGCTGTCGAAGACGATGTTTGGCGATGTTCCAGAGGTAATTGGACAGGAGCTGGATGGGTTGCTGCGGCGCTTATGGCCGACGGAGATGGTGGATGATGTGATGGGCATCTTTCGACGCACATTGGAAACGGGTGAGGCGTATGCGTCGCCCGAGCGCGGGGAGCGTCGGTTGGACACGGGCGAGCGGGAGTTTTATGCCTGGCGAACAGACCGGATCACCCTGCCGGATGGTCGACATGGGGTGGTGTGTTATTTCATGGACATCTCGGCGCAGGTCGAGACACGTGAGCGGATTCAGGAAAGCGAGGAGCGGTTGCGCACGCTGGTCTCGGTGATTGCAGACGTGGTGTGGATGGCGGATGCGGAAGGGGCGTTTGCGGATCCCCAACCGGCTTGGGAGGCGTTTACGGGTCAAAGTTGGGAGGCGCACCGGGGCTTGGGCTGGTTCGATGCGATTCATCCGGAGGATCGCGATGAGTTCGCTTTGCGGTGGCGGCAGGCACGTGAGCAGGGGGGCGTTTTTGAATCGCCTGGCCGGTTGTGGCATGCGGACAGTGGTGAATGGCGGCATTTTGTGGCGCGGGCGACTCCGTTGCGGGAGTCGGATGGAAGTGTGCGGGAATGGGTGGGGGCGTGCACGGATGTGAGTGTGCAGAAACGCACGGAAGCGGAGTTGCGGGTGGCGCGGGATCAGGCGGAGCGGGTGTCGCGTGCAAAAGATCATTTCCTGGCGGTGTTGAGTCATGAGTTGCGCACGCCGTTGACGCCGGTGCTGATGGCGGTGGCGGCGTTGGAGCATGACCCGGGCATTTCCGTGACGGTGCGGGAGGATCTGGCGATGATGAAACGCAACATCGAGCTGGAGACGAAGTTGATTGATGATTTGCTGGATTTAAGCCGCATCACCACGGGCAAGCTGGTGCTGAAGGTGGAGACGGTGGATCTGCATCAGGCGGTGAAGCATGTGTGCGGGATCTGCAGGCCGCAGGCGCGGGAGCGGGGGGTGATTTTGCGATTCCAAGAGGTCGTGGATGAGCCGATGTTCGTGAGCACGGATGCCGCGAGGTTGCAGCAGGTGCTTTGGAATGTGGTGCGAAATGGGATCAAGTTCACGCCTGAGGGGGGCACGGTGGAGGTGACGGTGTCGAAGTTGTCGGCTTCGACGGATCGGTATGAGGTGCGGGTGCGCGACAGCGGCATCGGCATTCCGGCGAAGGCGTTGCCGCACATTTTTGACGCGTTTGAGCAGGGCGGGGCGGACGTAACGCGGCAGTTTGGGGGATTGGGTTTAGGATTGGCGATTTGTGAGTCGGTGATGACCTTGAATGGAGGATCGATTCGCGCGGAGAGCGAGGGTGAGGGCCAGGGTTCGACGTTCATCATTGAGGTGCCGATGGCGCAGGCTCCGACGAAAGGAGGAGGATCGGTCGAGGTGCCGGAGGAGGATCACGGTCACGCGAGGTTGCTGCTGGTGGAGGATCATGCCGACACGTTGCGCATGTTGAGCCGGATGCTGAAGAAGGCAGGATATCGCGTGATGGCGGTTTCGAATGTCGGCAGTGCGCTGGCGGCGGTGGAGTCGAACGCGTTTGATCTGGTGGTGAGCGATTTGGGCCTGCCGGATGGCAATGGTTATGAATTGATGCGACGCATTCAAGCAGTGAAGCCGCTGCCGGGAATTGCGATGAGCGGCTTTGGGATGGAGGAGGACATGCGGCGCAGTCGCGAGGCGGGATTTAGCGAACATCTGGTGAAACCGATTGATGTGGGCAAGCTGGTGGCGGCGATCCAGCGGGTGAGTGAAAGCGGGCGTGAGGGCGAAAGCCGGATGGAAGCATGACCACAGGGCCAACTGGCGTGGATGATGCGATGTCATGAAACGCGGATGAGGAATTCCGCTGCATCGATATTATGAGAACGGCCTGGATTATTGTGCGCAAGGCGGCGACGCGGTGGGTGAATCACAGTGCGACCACCCATGGGGCGGCGCTGGCGTTTTTTGCGATGTTGTCGGTGGCACCGCTGGTGGTGATTTCGATAGCGATCATCAGCCTGGTGTTCGGGGAGAATGCGGCACAGGGTCAGATCGTGGAGCAGATTGAGTCGCTGACGGGACGTGAGGCGGCAATGACGATTCAGGGGTTGATCGAGAGCACCAGCAAGTCGGGTCGCGGGTCGACGGCGACTTTGGTGGGCGTTGGAATTTTGTTGTTCGGGGCGTCGGCGGTGTTTGTGCAGGTGCAGGAGTCGCTGAACATGATTTGGGGGATGAAGGAAACGCGCGGGATGGGGATTTTGGATTTTTTGCATCGCCGTGCGCTGTCGTTTGCCATGACGGTGGGCGTTGGGGTGGTGTTGCTGGCATCGTTGTTGTTGAGTGCGTGGCTGGCGGCGGCGGAGCGTTTGCTGACGGGGGTGTTGTCGATGGAGCAGGGGCTGCCGCTGGCGGGATTGATGGATACGGGGACGGATTTTGCGATCTCGTTCGCGGTGTTGACGGTGTTGTTTGCGCTGATCTTTAAGCTGCTGCCGGATACGCGGATCGCGTGGAAGGATGTGTGGTTGGGATCGATGATCACCGCGGGGCTGTTTTTGATGGGGAAATATTTTATCGGGTATTACCTGGGTCAGAGCGCGGTGGCGTCGGCTTATGGGGCGGCGGGATCGTTCATCGCGGTGATCTTGTGGATCTATTACAGCGCGTTGATTTTCTATTTTGGGGCGGAGATCACCCATTCGTATGCGACCGTGGTGGGCTCGCGCAAGGATGCGGGGATGCCGAAGACTTTGCCGGATGCGAGAATGGCAGCGGCGCGAAAGACGTTGAAGGATAAGCTGAAGGATCGCGATGAATGATGTGATGTTTGTGGTTGCGCTGGGTGGTGGTTCCGCGCACATCGTGAAGGATGATTGCTCAACTTCGTGGCACGATTGTGGAAGCTTTGCCGAACCAGATTTTGCTGGATGTGCATGGGGTGGGTTATTTGTGTCTGGTGCCGTTGAGCACGTATGACAAGCTGGCGGGAAAGGTGGGCGAGGTGAAGTTGCTGACGCACTATCATGTGACGGAGCGGGATCATTCGTTGTATGGATTTGCGAGCGGTGAGGAGCGGGATTTGTTTCGATTGTTGATCGACCGGGTGAGCGGGATTGGTCCAAAGATGGGACTCGCGGTGCTGAGCGGGATGAGCGTGGCGGACTTCAAGGACAACGTGATTCGCAACGATGTGACGGCGCTGTCGCGGATCAGTGGTGTGGGCAAAAAGACGGCGGAGCGGATCGTTTTGGAGTTGAAGGACAAGGTGGGCATTGTGAGCACCTGGCAGGAAGCGAGCGGGGCCGGGGCTTTGTCGATGGGACCGGAACAGGAGGCGCAGACGGATGCGGTGCTGGCGCTGATCTCGTTGGGTTACAAGCAGGCGGAGGCGCAGAAGGCGGTGATGGCATTGGTGAAGAAGGCAGGGGATGGGTCGGCAGAGCTGACCTCGGACCGGCTGGTGCGCGATGTGTTGCGCGGGGTTTAGCGTTGTGTGGGCAGTTTTTGCTGGAGGGTTGCGTCGGGCGGGGCGTTCCGGTTAAGGTGGATGGATGATGAACCGCACGGCGTTGCGACAGCCTATTTTAGAGCAGGTGCCTCCGACGCCGCAGGCTTCGTTTTTGTGCGAGGTGGTGAAAGGAACGGGCTATGGGGCGTTGTGGCATTTTCACCCGGAGCATCAGATCACGCTGGTATTGAAGAGCAAGGGCTACCGGATTGTGGGGGACAGCATGGAGAGGTTGAAGCCGGGGGATCTGGTGCTGGTGGGGTCGAATCTGCCGCATGTGTGGCATCAGGATGAAACGGCACCCAAATCGGACGATGCGGTGCATGCCATTGTGATCCGCTTTTTGGATAACTTCATGGGCGCGGACTTCATGCAGCGACCAGAGCTCGAGGCGGTGCGCGGTTTGCTTCGCAAGGCAGGCCGGGGGTTGAGGGTGACGGGGCAGACGCGAGTGGAAGCGGAGGCGAGGCTGCTGAAACTGGTGGAGTGCGAGGGTCTGGCGCGGTTGATTGAGTTGCTGGGGGTGTTGGAGCTACTCGCGCATTCGTGTGACTTGACGCCGCTGTCGAGTCCGACTTATCAGGCCACCAGTGTGCAGGTGGGCACGCAGGGTCGGATGCACCGGGTGTTGCAGTATATCCATGCAAATTTGTCGGAGGAGATTGATCGCGACGAGGTGGCGCGTCGGGCGAATTTGAGCGAAGGGGCGTTCAGTCGATTTTTCAAGGCTCGCACGGGTCGGACCTTGCCGCAGTATGTGAATGAGCTGCGCATTGGTCGGGCCTGTTTGCTGCTGGCGGAGACGGATCGCAAGGTGGTGGAGGTCGCGGCGGAATGCGGGTTTGAAAACCTGGCGAATTTCAACCGGCAGTTTTTGAAAACGACGCATAAAACTCCGCGCGACTGGCGGCGCGAGTTTCAGCAGAGTTCGGGGATGTGAGGAAGTGGGAGGTCGGCTGAGGTTTGTCGGCCAATGTTCGTTCAAGCCGTTGCGGGAAGTTTTTGCTTGAGGATGGCCATGGTTTTCTGCTGGCGATCAAGGACGACTTCGCGGGCTTTGAGGGCTTTGGCTTTCGAGCCTTCAGGGTCTTTGGCCATGGCGAGAACGGCAGGGGCGATGCCGGGAAGTTCGTCCTCGTTGTCGAGGGTGAAAAGCCAGTCGCCGAGACCGATGTCGCGCCACATGAAACCCTTGCTGGTCTGTTCCTCCCAGCGGCAGACGATGGCGGGAATGCCGTTGCCGATGCACATGATGGGACTGTGCATCTCGTTGCCAAACAATCCGGCGCTGCGCACGTAAGTGCTGAGGGCTTCGTCGGTGAGCCAGTAGTTTTCGCGCAGGACGACCTTCTTTTTCACGTCGTCGGGAAGCGGCTGGTAAAGCATTTCTTTGCCGATGGCCATCTGGGTTTGATCCTCGGGACAGATGAGGATTTTAAGATCGGTTTCGCGGGTGACGGCGATGATGGCGGCACGCAGTTGGGCGTGATCGTGTTCCTTCATGGCCTCGTTGCGGTCGTGTTTTTCCTGATTGAAGACCGTTCCTTTTTTGATCAGCCAATACGGCGTGTTGCGCAGGCGCGGGATGACGCAGAGAAACTTGCCAGGTTCAAGGGCGTTGGTTTTGAGGAAGGTTTCGGCGGCTGCGTCATTGCGCAGGTCCACGGCAAAAGCACCGTCGGGTCCGAATTCCATGATGGGACAGGTGATACCGGCGTCTTTGACTTTTTGCAGCGAAACGGTGTCGCGGAAAAAGGTGAACTGGGCGTCGTTAAAAAGCTCGCGCAGGGTGAATTGTTTGCCGGGATTGTGCAGGACGTTTTGTGGCTCGTCGCTGACGGTTCCGGTGGTGATGCCGTAGATGCCATAGGGTTTGCCGGTCTCGGCGCGCCAGCGTGCGACATCGCGATAGGCCACCAATGAGGGGCCGGAGCCGTGCAGGAGGAAGTCGCATTCTTCGAAGGCTGCTTTGATCGCTTCCTGGCTGCGTTCCATGATGACCACATTGGGGAAGCGCGCTTTCAGCATCGCTTCAACGCCATCGGCAACGCTGCTGGGCCAAAGTCGAACTTCAGCATCGGGGAGGTGTTTTTCGAGCAAGGCCAGCACACCCGGCGTGTGGGCGATGTCGCCGATGTTGACGGTTTGCCATGAGGAGCGCAGAACGATGCGTGGTTTGCGGCCTTGCGCTTGAGCGGCGGCAATGGCAGGGATGCCGGCCAGTGCGACAGCGAAACTGTTTTGGAGAAACTGGCGGCGCGTGGGATGGAGCGGGAAGTCGATGGACATGGCGATTGGGAGATTATCGCATCGGCTTTGGGGAGGCACTAAAAATCGAGCGGATGATGGTCAGGCCCTGTTGCCTCAAAAATTTTGACACCGGGGGCGGGGTGGATGGGCGGAGGAAAAAAGGTCGTTGACTCAAAAAGGATGACACCGGCAACCCATACCCATGCCGATGAGTCAAAAAGTCCGAGAAGAAATGCTGCCGCGCCTACGGCAGCGCTATGCCAACCGTGGTCGCCAGGGGCGTTCACGGCTCATTGATGAACTGTGCGAGCAGTTTGGTTACAGTCGCAAACACGCCATCAAACTGCTGGGAGCCAAGGCGGGCTGGGGCGGCGATCCCGCCAAGGCCAAAGGACGGCCAGCGCATTACACGACGGAGGTGGTCGAGGTGCTTTGGGCGATCTGGAAGTGCGCGGAACAGCCCTGCGGCAAGCGCCTGGTGAAGCTGCTGCCGCTATGGCTGCCGCATTACGAGGCTGAAGCAGGAAAGCTCAAAGCCGCCGTTCGTCAGCAGGTGCTGTGCATCAGTGCCGCACAGGCAGATCGGCTGCTGGCCCCGCGCAAAGCCAAAATCAAGCACCGTGGCCGCAGCGGCACCAAACCCGGCAGCCTGCTCAAACACCACATCCCGATCCGCACCGACAACTGGGACATCACCCAGCCCGGGTGGCTTGAGGCTGACACCGTCGCTCACTGCGGCACCTCTCTGGAGGGAGACTTTATCTGGAGCGTGACCTACACCGACATCTACAGCGGTTGGACCAGCCTGCGAGCGGTGTGGAACAAAGGCGCACATGGCATCGTTGAAGCCACGCGCGAAGTGGAAGCCGCGTTGCCCTTCGCCATTGAGGGCTTCGACTGCGACAACGGCAGTGAGTTCCTCAACTGGCATTTGGTGCGCTATTTTCAACAACGCCCCAAAGCCGTGGGTTTTACGCGCAGCCGGCCCTATCACA